>NZ_JAJSPA010000099.1:0-689 GCF_021282295.1 Halomonas sp. G15
GTCATCAGCCGCTTGGCCACGGGGTCTGCCTTGGCCTGTCGCTCGAGGCTCGCCGTGACCGTCGCGATGCGCTCATCCAGGTGACGCAGATCCTCGGCAAGGCCGGCAAGCAGGACACGGAAGGCATCCGTCAGCCCGTTGTCTGCCTCTTCCAGCCAGCGAGGCAGGGCGGCACGCAACTGACCGATACCCACCGGAGCGACCAGGCCATACTCCCCCACCAGCCCGCGTATCTGATTGGCCTTGGCCGTGCGCTGCCGTACCAGCTCTTCACGAATGCGGTGTGCCGCCTGGGTATCCTGCTGAGCAACGCTCTTGACGGCCACGAAGCGCATGCTGGGCCGCCCCATGGCTTCACAGATCGCTTCGGCGTCGACCCGGTCATTCTTGTTGCTCTTCACGTAGGGCGTCACGAACTGTGCGGCGATCAACTTGACGCGATAGCCTCGCTCCTGCAAGGCCCGCGCCCAGTAGTGAGACGAGGCACAGGCTTCCATGCCGATCTCGGCTCCCGCCGGCACCCGTTTGCTGACCGCATTCAGCCATTTTTCGCGGGTGTACTTACCTTGCCACTGCACCTGATCATGGCGATCGACGCCGTGGACATGAAAAACAGACTTTGCGATATCGACGCCGACACGGGTAATGTTCATGACGAGTTCTCCTCACCCTCAGGCTGGTTGGTGTTC
>NZ_JAJSPA010000100.1:0-652 GCF_021282295.1 Halomonas sp. G15
GTCCGCCCGAACCCTTTCGAGAGCCTGGCGGTCTTGCGCGCCTTGCGGCGAATCAGCGTGGCGCGCTTGTCGCGACGGTCTATGTCCGCGGCGGGGTGGAAGAATCCACGCGCTGCGACAGTGCCGTCCGGTGTCACGATGCTGGCCGTGGCCAGCGTATTGATCCCCACGTCCACGGCGCATACGCGCTGCTGGTCAGGGAGGGATTGAGGCGCCAACGCCACCGGCACCGCCAGGTGGCAGCGTCGATTGAGCACCAGGGTGGGCGACTTCACCGTGCCGAGAAGATGGCGCTGACGTACCGCCTTGATCGCCACGTTATGCCACAGCCACTCCTTGCCATCCCACAGCTTCAGGCTGGCGGTGGTGAAGTCGGCATCGAACTTGACCAACTGCCCGCGATACATCGCCGGATAGCAGCCGGCCACGGGGTTGAAGCGCGGTGGCTGGGCATTTTTCCGCTGGCGATCTCCCGACTGCCAGGCCCAATAGCGGGTCAGGTAGCTCGATACCTGGCCCTTGACGAACTCGATGGCGGCTCGGCGCAGGTAGGACGGGAACTTGTAGAAACGCTTCACGAAGTAGTGGTGGCGAGGCGAGGGGTTCTTCTTGGTCGGGTGCATCAGCCGCTCCACGGCAGCGGCAAAGCTGG
>NZ_JAJSPA010000101.1:0-599 GCF_021282295.1 Halomonas sp. G15
AAAGAACGTTTGTCAGCATGAATCACATTGTTAAAGAGCAGACTGTCAATCGACAGTCATAAACCGGTCATTGCGCTGTGCAAGGATGGCTTATGACTGCGGATCCGATCAGGTAAGACTGTGGGGATGGGAGATGGTGGAGCCTAGCGGGCGGTGCGACGTTTCGCTCGAACCGCTGACCTCCTGCCATAAATGGTGGAGCCTAGCGGGATCGAACCGCTGACCTCCTGCGTGCAAGGCAGGCGCTCTCCCAGCTGAGCTAAGGCCCCACTGATACCCGTACTCTGGGTAATTTTATTCAGACCCAGGCATTTTGTGGCGACGCCTAGCCTGCTAGGCGAGTCACGAAATAACGCAGGACTGGATAAAATTTGGTGGGTCTGGGCAGACTTGAACTGCCGACCTCACCCTTATCAGGGGTGCGCTCTAACCAACTGAGCTACAGACCCGGCTTCCAACCACTGGGTCGGTGACCCAAACAGTCTTTTGCTCTGGTCGATCAGGTAATTCATTGTGAGCACTTGCCGACAGTCGGAGACATATCGGTAAGGAGGTGATCCAGCCGCAGGTTCCCCTACGGCTACCTTGTTACGACTTCA
>NZ_JAJSPA010000102.1:0-595 GCF_021282295.1 Halomonas sp. G15
AGCAAGCTTCCATCGTTTCCGCTCGACTTGCATGTGTTAGGCCTGCCGCCAGCGTTCAATCTGAGCCATGATCAAACTCTTCAGTTTAAGATCATAAGTGCTTGAAGTAGCACCAAACTTGGCTCAAAGTTCAAACGTTCTCAAATAGATCCGAAGATCTATGACGAGTCGCTTGCCTTGATGGTTCAATGACATGATCACCGAGCCATCGGCAAGCGCCCACATGAATTACCTGATCGATTGTTAAAGAGCGGCTTCGAACCCTGTTCGGGTGAAGCGTCTCGCTTGCTGCCGGCCGGAGCGAACTCCGTGTCGCCAGCGCCCTGCGAGGAAGGCGTATTCTACCGATTCACCTCAGCGTGTCAAGCGATGGTTGGCGTGCGCTGCATCCCGACCGTGCTCCCGCTGACCGCCCATCTCTTCCTGCCGAGATGGCTGCGAATAGAGCCCTCAGCGAGCCCTGTAAAACCAGTGGCGCACATTCTACCGAACGTGCCGTGATTGTCAATCGGAATGTTTCGAAAGTAAACCGAAAAACTCCATGCAGAACAATCACTTCTGCCACTTCCACCGCCTGCAACGTGTGCCCGTCGCC
>NZ_JAJSPA010000103.1:0-583 GCF_021282295.1 Halomonas sp. G15
CCGTAAGCGTGCTTATCAACGACAATTACAAGGAGGAAAAGCTGGGTCGTCGGACTGACGACAACTACCCCACCCAACCGGCCATTTTAATTGTCGCCAAGCGGCCAAAGTAGTTGACGTCGCATAGATCAGCCCTGTGGACTTGATGCCCGATATGTTGCCCGGTGGCTTTGTCGATGACCTGGCCGTCGTGATGAGTGTCCTCAAGATGCTGGATTCCTACGTCACCCCGGAGATGCGCCGCCGTGCTCGTAAGTAACCAGCTCAACCCGATTTCGGGCCCATAGACCCTCGATTATCCGTCTTACCGACCTTTCCTTAGTAAATCCCTTCATCACGCCTCGCTGCCGCCAAATCGGTGGTGATTGGCGTGGTTTCGTGTGCGTGAACCCTGGAGATCCCTGTATGACATCTCGTACAAAGCGTAAGCCTGCTGCTACTACCGCCACCCAACGTAAGGCCAAGGCGCCACAACCGTCGTCACCCGTCGACCCGACGTCAGAGGATAAGCAAACCGCGTCACCGGTTTCTACGACCCGCATTCTCAAGAAGGCGACCTGTCCCAAGCTGAGCCCGCGTGGCA
>NZ_JAJSPA010000104.1:0-567 GCF_021282295.1 Halomonas sp. G15
GCGAGCACGAGCTGGCCGAGCGTGAGCGACGCCGGCTGGCCCGGCACCTCAAGGAGGCCCGGCTGCCGGTGGGCAAGACGCTGGAGTCCTTCGAGTTCGACGCCATCGCGGCCGAGCAGCGCCGGCAGCTAAGCGCCCTGGCGGGCGACACGCAGTGGGTCGACCAGGCGCACAACCTGCTGCTGTTCGGGCCCTCCGGCGTCGGCAAGAGCCACGTGGCGGCCGGGCTCGGGCATACGCTGGTGGACCAGGGCTACCGGGTGCGCTACGTCACCGCCTCAAGCCTGGTCCAGGAGCTCCAGGCCGCCAAGCAGGCCCTGCGCCTAAGCGATGCCCTGATCAAGCTCGACAAGTACGCCGTGCTGGTGATCGACGACATCGGCTACGTCAAGCGCAGCGAGGCCGAGACCTCGGTGCTGTTCGAGCTGATCGCCCACCGTTACGAGTCGGCCAGCCTGATCATCACCGCCAACCAACCGTTCAGCGCCTGGGACAGCATCTTCCCCGACAGCATGATGGCGGTGGCCGCCATCGACCGGTTGGTGCACCACGCCACGCTGATGGAGC
>NZ_JAJSPA010000105.1:0-521 GCF_021282295.1 Halomonas sp. G15
GACGACGGCCCGACTGCGCAAACCGACACGCCGACCGAGGCGGTCACCGTGGCCCTGGACGAATCGCCGCTGCCGGATGCCGGCGACGGCATTCTCAGTGACAAGGGCGACTTCTCGGCCTATTTCACCACCGGCGCTGCCGTGGACTACGGCACCGATGGGGCGGGCGACGTCAGCTACGCCTTTGTGCTTAACACCGGCGACGCTGACACGGTCGGCAGTGGCCTGTACGCCCTGGATCCGAGCGACACCAGTGACACCGACACTGACGGCATCGGCCAGGGTGACGAGATCCAGTTGAGCGTCAACGCCGCCGGCACCGTGATCACTGGCAGTGTTGGCACCACCGACTACTTCACGCTGACGCTGGATCCCGCCACCGGCGAGATCACCTTCGCCCAGCAGGCGAACATCTGGCACGACGACACCACTGACGGTGACGACATCGAGACCCTGCTGCTGGAGGCCGGCACGCTGCTGCTCGAGCAGACCGTGACCGATGCCGACGGCGACAGTGACAC
>NZ_JAJSPA010000010.1:0-102374 GCF_021282295.1 Halomonas sp. G15
GGGCGCGTGTGGGGGGATGACACGGGGCTCTCCGGAGGCGGGGCAGAATCGAGACGCCCCGCACGATGGCGGGGCGCAGCGGAACAGCGGGGATGGTACGACGCGCGATCAGCCCTCGTCGGCCTCCTCGTCGGGATCCGTCTCGGCGGTGCTGGCCACCACCGGGCCGACCTCGCCGGACTGCAGGGCGGCGAGCAGCGGCTCTGCCTCACGCTGGAAGGCCACCAGTCGATCGCCCGCGAGGCTCTTGTTCTCCGGCAGCTTGACCTTCATGGCGTCGACCTGGTTGTCGCTGACCAGCACCTCGTAATGGAGGTGTGGTCCGGTGCTGCGGCCGGTGTTGCCGGAGAGCGCAATACGCTGCCCCATGGTCACGCGTTCGCCGCGGCTGACCAGCGGCTTGGAAAGGTGCAGGTAGCGGGTGCGGTAGCCGTTGTCGTGGCGGATCACCACGTAGCGGCCCGCGGCGTAGTGGCTACGCACCGACTCGACTACGCCGTCGGAGGGCGCGGTGATCGGTGTGCCGATCGGCATGGCGAAGTCGGTGCCCTTGTGTGGGCTGATGCGCCCGGTCACCGGGTGCTTGCGACGCGGGTTGAAGTTGGAGCTCAGCCGGTAGCGACCCTCGAAGGGGTAGCGATTGAAGGCGGGATCGAGGCTCTCGCCCTCCGGAGTGTAAAAGTTGTTGTCGGCACTGTTGCGTACCAGGGTCAGCGCGGTGCGCTCGCCCTCATACTGAACTGCCAGGATGCGCGGATCGAAGCTCTCGCCGTTGATCACATCGGACTCGACCAGCACCTGAAAACGATCGCCGCGACGGGTGTCGCGGCGGAAGTCGAGTTTCTTGCCCAGCACGTGGGTCAGGCGCGAGACCTCGGTGCTGGAGAGGCCGGTGGCCTGGGCCGAGCGGGTGAAGCTGCCGCTGACGGTGCCGGCGAACAGGCGCTGGGCGGCTTCGCCGGTGTGCTCGATGCTGGCGACCTCGAATGCCTCGCCCTCGCGCTCGGCGACGAAGCCGCTGCGGGCATCGCGCATCATGCGCAGCGAGAGCAGTTTGCCGTCCTTGTCCAGCTGGTAGTCGAGGCGACTGCCGACCCGCCAGCGCTCCAGCATGTTCCTGTCGGGCAGCTGTTCCAGCAAGGCCAGGACCTCGCTGTAACCCAGGCCCAGGCGGTTCTCGGCCATTGCCGCGAAGGCATCGCCCGACTGTACCGTATAGGTCTCCCACTCGGGGACATAGGGCTCACGCGCGGCGATCTCACGTTCGAGAAGCACCGGCACGTCGTCGAGCACGCTCAACTCGCCCTCGGGGATCTCCTCGTAGGAGGTGGCATCGGCCACCAGGCTGCCATCGTGGTCAAGCATGCCGCTTCCGATGGTGCCGATCACTGTGGCGATATGCAGGGCACCGCGATCCAGCCTGCCGGTCTCCCGAGCAGCGATCTCGCTGGCGATCCGCACGGCCTGCTTGTCCAGGGTGGCGCGGGTCGGTGCCTGGGCCATCACCAAGGGCGTGTCGCCACTCTGGGTGGCGTCTTCAACAGGGCGGGCCAGCAGCGGAGGTGCGGTGCCTGCGCTGGCGGCACCGGCCTCATCGATGAGTTCGAGGTCGACCACCTCGCTGACCTTCAGCTGGGTGATGGGCACACGCTGTCGCGTGGCGTCCAGCGCCTGGTTGGCCAGTTCGATGGCGTCACCCACGGGGCCGCGCTGAAGACTCAGCGAGGGCAGGCGAGAGGTAGCGTCGGCGTCGAGGGGAATGACGACGGTTTCCAGCGACCGGGAGTCGCGCTGGACATCCTGATAGGTGGTGATGATCTTCTGTGCGCCCAGCACGGTGACCATGGTGGCGACCGGTAACAGCAACAATTTGTGCGTGCGGGGCAGCGAATGGAGGACTCGCAGCATGGATAAAGGCCAGTGAATATAGATAAAGGTAGAAAAAGGCCCTTGAACCATAACCCATGATGGGGGTGCTGCCTAGGCTGTACGCATCCACAGTTGTGCCGCCCCGGGCGGCTGTGGTGTCCGTGCCGTGGGTGGCAGAAGAGGAAAGTGAACGCTGTTTGCTAAGTATGCATTGGAACGAAGTCGGCCGGGGATTGCAACCCCCGGCCAATACGTCCCGGGGTGCCGCTCAGGCCATGCCTTCGGCGAAGTGACCGTCGCGATAGTCACGCAGCGCCTGCTCCAGTTCGTGCTGGTGGTTCATCACGAAGGGGCCGTAGTGAGCGATGGGCTCGCCGTGGGGGATGCCCGTCAGCAGCAGGGCGTCGGCGCCCTCGGCGCTGGTCAACGCGAGACGGCTGCCCGAGCCCAGCCGCGCCAACTGGCCGGCCGGTACCCGAGTCTCGCCGATGTCGAGCTCGCCTGCGAACACATAGACCAGCAGGGTCGGGGCATCGGCCTGCAGTGCCATGTCGCCTCCCGCCCCCAGGTGGACATGGGCCACCCCTCCCCGGCCGGCCAGTGCATCCAGCGGCCCATCGACGGCCTCGCCATCGTCGCGCCGCCAGTGGCCACCCAGGGCGACCAGCCGACTATCGCCCTCGACGAGCTGCGGCATCTCTACGGCGCGCACGTCGCGGTAGGTGGGGGCGCTCATCTTCTCGCTGGCGGCCAGGTTGATCCACAGCTGGAAGGCGTGCAGGCCCTGGCTGTCGGTGAGTGGCATCTCCGAGTGGATAATGCCGCGGCCGGTGTGCATCCACTGGGCGTCGCCGGCGCGAATGGTGCTGGAGTGTCCCAGGTGGTCCTCGTGGGTCAGGCCACCGTGGAGTACATAGGTCAGCGTCTGCATGCCACGGTGAGGATGCGGCGGGAAGCCGCCGATATAGTCGTCGGGGCGCTCGGAGCCCAGCTCATCGAGCATCAGGAAGGGGTCCAGGCCGCCGCCGAAGTCGTGGATCCGGCGAATCTTGACGCCGTCACCGTCCTGGCTGGGGCGGCTCGGCTGCAGCTGCTGGACCTGGCGGAGTTGTGATGCGCTCATGGTGATTGCCTTGTGATCTGTCGGGTAATGGCTGGTATTTTAGGTCGGTTTTTTCGAAACTTAAGCGCATAGTTTCGCTTTGTATGTTCGAGGAGTTCGAAATGTCCCGTGTCACCCTGGCCCAGTGGCAGATGTTGGCGGCGGTCGTCGATCACGGTGGTTTTGCGCGTGCCGCCGAGGCGATCCACAAGAGTCCCTCCACTCTCAATCACGCGGTGCACAAGCTGGAGGAGCAGCTCGGGGTGCGTGTCCTGGAGCCGGCAGGCCGCCAGGTGCGCCTGACCGAAGCGGGCGAGATGCTGCTGCGTCGTGCACGGCAGCTGATCGAGAGCGCGGCGGCCCTTGAGGAGGTGGCCGGCAGCCTCGCCGAGGGCCTCGAGGCCGAAGTGGTGCTGGCGGTGGACCAGGTGTTTCCCCCCGACGCCCTGGCCCGCGCCCTGGCCACCTTCTCGGCGGCCTATCCCCATGTGCGGGTACAGCTTCACGAGACGGTACTCAACGGCGGCATCGAGATGCTCTACGACGGCAGGGCCGACCTGGTGATCTCGGGCCTCTCCGCCCAGGGGTTCCTGGGCGAGCCGCTGGCCACCGTGCGCTTCGTGGCGGTTGCCCATCCCGACCACCCCCTGCATCGTCTGGGGCGGCCGCTGGACCTGCGGGACCTGGTGCAGCACCGCCAACTGGTGGTGCGTGACTCGGCGTTGCGGCAATCCATGGATGCGGGATGGCTCAAGGCCGAGCAGCGCTGGACCCTGAGCCACCTGGAGACTTCCATCGATATGCTGGAGCGCGGCCTCGGCTTCGCCTGGCTGCCGGAGACGCGGATTCGCCAGGCACTCGATACCGGACGCCTCCAGCCGCTGCCGCTCACCGCCGGGGGTATCCGTGAGATTCCCGTGCAGCTGATCCATCGCGACCGCGACCGCGCGGGCCCGGCGACACGCTTCCTGGCCGGTGCCCTGACCAGTGAGGCGCAGCGCGGCACGGGCAGGGTGGAATTCGATGCTATCGAATGAAAGCGCCCAGAATATGCGCTGAAGCATCGATAGTTTCGTCTTACTCTGGGAGGACTGACCCATCGCGGCGAAGGCCGCCCACCAGAGGAGGATTTCCATGGGCCTGTTGATCGACGGCAAGTGGCACGACCAGTGGTACGACACCGACAAGCACGGCGGCGAATTCGTGCGCGAGTCCGCCCAGCTGCGCGACTGGGTGACCCGCGACGGTAGCGAGGGACACGACGGCCAGCCGGGGCTGCCCGCCGAAGCGGGGCGTTACCACCTCTATGTCTCCCTGGCCTGTCCCTGGGCGCACCGCGTCATGATCATGCGCAGGCTCAAGGGGCTGGAGGACCTTGTCGGCCTCTCTCATGTCAGCCCGCTGATGCTCGACCAGGGCTGGACCTATGATCAGGCCGAGGGCTCGAGTGGCGATCCCGTCAATGGCGTGGCCTATCATCGCGAGCTCTACACCCTCACCGATCCGCACTACACCGGGCGCGTGACGGTACCGGCGCTGTGGGACAAGCAGGCAGGGCGCATCGTCAACAATGAGTCGGCCGAGCTGCTGCGCATGTTCAATGGGGCCTTCGATGGGCTCACCGGCAACCGCCTGGACTTCTATCCCGAGGAGCTGCGCGAGACCATCGATGCGGTCAACGCCGATGTCTACGACCACATCAACAACGGCGTCTACAAGTCCGGCTTCGCCACCGAGCAGGCGGTCTACGAGAAGCATGTGGTGGCGCTGTTCGAGGCGCTGGACCGCATGGAGGCACGCCTGGCCGAGCACCGCTACCTGGCCGGCGAGTGGCTCACCGAGGCGGATATTCGCCTGTTCACCACCCTGGTGCGCTTCGATGCCGTCTATCACGGCCACTTCAAGTGCAACCTGCGGCGCATCGAGGACTACCCCAACCTCTCGAACTACCTGCGCGAGCTCTACCAGTGGCCGGGAGTCAAGGAGACCGTGGACTTCGACCATATCAAACGCCACTACTATTACAGCCACGACACCATCAATCCCACGCGGATCGTGCCCCACGGCCCCATCCTCGAGCTTTCGCGCCCCCACGACCGCGAGCGCCTGCCGGGGCAGGGTATCCGCGAGAAGGGGTGAGGCTGCTAGAATGCGCCCAACTTCATATCCAGATACGAGTCCCATGACCGACCAGATCCAGCGCTTCCTGTTCGACAACACCAACGTGCGCGGCGAGCTCGTGACCCTCGAGCAGGCCTATGCCGAGGTCCTCGATCGCCACGCCTATCCTCCCGCGGTGAATCACCTGCTCGGCGAACTGCTCGCCGCGGTGGCCCTGCTCACCGACACCGTCAAGCTCGATGGCACCCTGAGCATCGAGGTGCGCGGCAACGGCGCCCTGGCCCTGCTGATGGCCGAGTCCAACCCCGGCGGCGAGCTGCGTGCCATCGCCCGTATGGCCGAGGACGCGGCGATCCCCGACGAGAGTGCCGGCTTCCGCGAGCTGGTGGGCGAGGGGCAGATCATGATCACCCTGGACCCCCGCGAGGGGCACCGCTACCAGGGCATCGTCGCCCTGGATCGCGATAGCCTGGCCGACTGCCTGGCCGACTACTTCGCCCAGTCCGAGCAGCTGCCCACCCGACTGTGGCTTGCCGCCGATGGTCTGCGCGCCGGAGGCCTGCTGCTGCAGCGCATGCCTGACGAGTCGCAGAACCAGGATCTCGATGCCTGGGAGCGCAGCGTGCACCTGGCGGCGACCGTCAAGCAGGAGGAGCTGCTGGGCCTGGCCCCCGAGGCGCTTCTCCAGCGCCTCTATCACGAGGAGACGGTGCGCATCTTCCCGCCCAAGGCGCTGCGGTTCGGCTGTACCTGTTCCCGGGAGCGCATCGCCGATGCCCTGGTGACGCTGGGTGCCGAGGAGCTGCGCGACGTGGTCGCGGAGCAGGGCGGCATCGAGACCCAATGCCACTTCTGCCACACTCGCTACGCCTTCTCCGAGGAGGAGGTCGAGGCGTTGCTGGCCGGCGCCAGCGAGCCACCGACGACCCTGCACTGATGACGAGGCTGGCGTCCGGCATGCCTTGCCGGCGCATCCTTTTTGCGGTGCACAAGTGAACGCGTGGCGAATTCCGCGCATGTTGTAGAAAAACTACATGAATTTCGCCCAAAAATGGCGTTCCCCGCCCTCGTCCTTTTTGCCATAATGGCGCCGCTTTCAGGCGCGATCATGGTCCACAGGCAGTCAGCCGCAGGGCCCGATCGCCATGCTACCCCCGGCTTTTCGCGTCTCCGGCGACGCCAGGCACACGAGAGAATCGGCCCACGGCCCAGGAATCGACATGACCACACCCCAAGCTTCCCACGCCCACGTCAACCTCAGCAGCGCCGAACTGATCGAGCGATCAGTGGCCAGCGGCGAAGGCCGCCTGGCAGCCAATGGCGCCCTGGTGGTGAGCACCGGCGTCCGCACCGGTCGCTCGCCCAAGGATCGCTTCATCGTCGACGAGCCGACCACCAGCGCCAAGATCGACTGGGGCAGTGTCAATCGTCCTTTCGACGCCGAGAAGTTCGGTGCGCTCTGGGGGCGTGTCGAGGATTACCTGCAGAGCCGCGAGCATTATGTCTCCGAGCTGCACGTGGGCAGTGACCCGGAGTACTACCTGCCGGTGCGCGTACAGACCGAGACCGCCTGGCAGAACCTGTTCGGCCGCACCATGTTCGTGCGTCCGGAGGCCTACAACCCCTCCGCCAAGGAGGAGTGGACCATCCTCAATGCCGCCGGCTTCGAATGTGACCCGGCTCGCGACGGCACCAACTCCGACGGCACCGTGATCATCAATTTCGCCGAGAGGAAGGTGCTGATCGCCGGCATGCGCTACGCCGGCGAGATGAAGAAGGCGATGTTCTCGGTACAGAACTTCCTGCTGCCGGAATTCGACGTGCTGCCGATGCACTGCTCTGCCAACGTCGGCGAGGATGGCGAGACCTGCCTGTTCTTCGGCCTCTCCGGTACCGGCAAGACCACCCTCTCCGCCGACCAGGCGCGCTACCTGATCGGTGACGACGAGCATGCCTGGGGCCCGGGCACCGTCTTCAATATCGAGGGCGGCTGCTACGCCAAGTGCATCGACCTCTCCGAGAAGAACGAGCCGGTCATCTGGAACGCCATCAAGTTCGGCACCGTGCTGGAGAACGTGGTCCTCGACGACCGTCGCGAGCCGGACTACGCCGATGACAGCCTGACCCAGAACTCGCGCGCCGCCTATCCGCTGGAGCACGTCGAGAAGCGTGTTCCCGAGAACCGCGCCGGCGAGCCCAACGCCATCGTCTTCCTGACCTGTGACATGTCCGGCGTGCTGCCCCCGGTGTCCGTGCTCTCCAAGGAGGCTGCGGCCTACCACTTCCTCTCCGGCTACACCGCCAAGGTGGGCTCCACCGAGATGGGCTCCTCCGAGGGCCTGGCCGCCACCTTCTCTACCTGCTTCGGTGCGCCGTTCTTCCCGCGTCCGGCGCGCGAGTACGCCGACCTGCTGATCAAGCGCGTGGAAGAGAAGGACGCCCAGGTCTACCTGGTCAACACCGGCTGGACCGGCGGCGCCTACGGCGAGGGCGGTGCACGCTTCTCCATCCCGACTACCCGCGCCATCATCAGTGCCATTCAGTCCGGCATGCTGCGCGAGGTCGAGACCCATCGCCTCGATGGCCTCAACCTCGACGTGCCCACCGCGGTGCCGGGCGTCGACTCCAGCCTGCTCAACCCGCGCGAGACCTGGGAAGACAAGGACGCCTACGACCGTCAGTGTCAGGAGCTGGCCGCCAAGTTCGTCGACAACTTCAAGAAGTTCGACGGCGTCAGCGATGCGATCGTCAAGGCGGGCCCCAGCCTGACCTGAGCGCAGCACTCGGGCCCCTCGCGGGACCCCTGGCTTGCATGAAAGAACCCGGCACCGCCTAGGCGGCGCCGGGTTCTTTCGTATGGTGGGGTGGCATGGCATCGCCCGATAAATCGGGCTCCTACGCGTCGGGTGGCCGAGAACCTCCATGTAGGAGCCGGATTCATCCGGCGATTGGGCTCTGCATCGGCCGATAAATCGGGCCCACGGTGAAGGGGCCAATACGCTCGCCCTGTAGGAGCCGGATTCATCCGGCGATTGGGTTCTCCATCGCCGATAAATCGGGCTCCTGCGAGGCGGGAGGTACGCCACCTTATCCGGCGCCTGTTGTTTCATTCCTTCAGGTCGGGGAAATCCTCCTCCCGGAACTCCAGCTCGCCGCGCTCATCGCTGGCCTTGTGTACCTCGGCCTGGCGCAGCTCCACCCGGCGGATCTTGCCCGAGATGGTCTTGGGCAGGTCGGCGAACTCCAGCCGGCGGATGCGCTTGTAGGGCGCCAGTCGCTCACGGGCGAAGGCGAGGATATCCCGGGCCAGTTCGGCGCTGGGCTCGTAGCCGGCGGCGGGAATGACATAGGCCTTGGGCACCGAGCTGCGCACCGGGTCGGGGCTGGGCACGATAGCCGCTTCGCCCACTGCGGGGTGCTCGATCAGCACGCTCTCGAGCTCGAAGGGGCTGATGCGGTAGTCGGATGCCTTGAAGACATCGTCGGCCCGGCCCACGTAGGTGATATAGCCCTGTTCATCCACGCTCGCCACGTCGCCGGTGCGGTAATAGCCGCCCTGCATGGCCGCCGCCGTGCGTTCCGGGTCATTGGCATAGCCCACCATCAGGCCGGCGGGGCGCTCCTCGCCCAGCGCCAGTGCGACTTCTCCCTCTGCGGCCGGGTTGCCTTCGGCGTCGAGCATCGCCACCCGGTAGCCGGGCAGCGGGCGCCCCATGGAGCCCGCCTTGAGCGGCTGGCCCGGGGAGTTGCCGATCTGGGCAGTGGTCTCCGTCTGGCCGAAGCCGTCGCGGATGGTGATGCCCCAGGCGCGGCGTACCTGCTCGATCACCTCGGGGTTGAGGGGCTCGCCGGCGGCCACCGCCTCGCGCAGGGCGACCCGGTGGGAGGCCAGGTCCTGCTGGATCAGCAGTCTCCACACCGTGGGCGGCGCGCAGAGGGTGGTGATCTCGTAGTCCGTCAGCACCTTCAGCAGGGCGGCGGCGTCGAAGCGCGAATAGTTGTAGAGAAAGACGCAGGCGCCGGCGTTCCAGGGGGCGAAGAAGCAGCTCCAGGCGTGCTTGGCCCAGCCCGGAGAGCTGATGTTGAGGTGGCGGTCCCCCTTCTGCAGGCCGATCCAGTAGAGGGTGGAGAGGTGTCCCACCGGGTAGGACTGGTGAGTATGGGTGACCAGCTTGGGCTGGGAGGTGGTGCCCGAGGTGAAGTAGAGCAGCATGGGGTCGTCGGCGGGCGTCGGCCCGTCGGGGGTGAAGGCGTCGCTGGCATCATGGGACTCGGCGAAGTCGAGCCATCCCCCGGCGGTGCCGCCCACGGCGATCCGCGTCAGAGTGTCCTGACGACCGGCAAACTTCTCCAAGTGCTCATGGCCGATCACCAGGTGCCTGACCTGGCCGCGTGTGATGCGGTCCTCGAGGTCCTCCGGGGTCAGCAGGGTGGTGGCGGGGATGATCACCGCACCGAGCTTGATGGAGGCCAGCATCACCTCCCACAGCGCCACTTCGTTGCCCAGCATCAGCAGCACCCGGTCGCCCCGCGCCACGCCCAGGGAGCGCAGCCAGTTGGCGGCCTGATTGGAGCGCCGCGCCATCTCGGCGAAGCTGAGCCTCGCCTCCCGGCCATCCTCCTCGACGATCCACAGCGCCGGGGCGTCATTGTCCCGGGCCATGACATCGAAGTAGTCCAGGGCCCAGTTGAACTCGCTGAACGTCGGCCAGCGGAAGTCGCGATAGGCGGTGTCGTAGTCCTCGCGGTTCGCCTGCAGGAAGTCGCGGGCGGCGAGGAAGCGCTCCAGCGCCGGTGAGCTCGATGATGTCGGCATGTGCTGTCCCTTCGTGTTGTTGATGCATTGTGTAGAAGGTGATGAGGCTAGAAACTCTAGCCAGACTCCACCCTTCCTGTCCAAGAACCAAGCGAACGCTTGGACTAAAGTTGCCTCTTTCCCGGCGGCACCCGCCGCGCGTGGCTAGCCCCGGCGTTTGTGATACCTTGTCGCGATCGTTTTTCGAGCATCAGTGAAGGGGTTACATGGACGCCACCAACCGCATCATCACGCGCCTCGCCGAGGAGCTTTCCGTTCGCCCGCAGCAGGTCACGGCCACGGTGGAGCTGCTCGACGGCGGGGCGACCGTGCCCTTCATCGCCCGCTACCGCAAGGAGGTGACCGGTGGGCTCGACGATACCCAGCTGCGCAACCTCCATGAGCGCCTGGGTTACCTGCGCGAGCTGGAGGAGCGCCGCGCGGCGGTGCTCGCCGCCATCGACGAGCAGGGCAAGCTCAGCGATGAGCTCAAGGGGCTGATTCAGGCCGCCGACACCAAGCAGCGCCTGGAAGACCTCTATCTGCCCTACAAGAAGAAGCGCCGCACCAAGGCCCAGATCGCCCGGGAAGCGGGCCTCGAGCCCCTGGCCGACGCCCTGCTGGCCGCCCCCACCCTGGACCCCGAGGCCGAGGCGGCCAACTATCTGCGCCCCGCGGAAGGTGATATCCCCGCCATCGAGGACGCCAAGGCGGCCCTGGATGGTGCGCGCCAGATCCTGATGGAGCGCTTCGCCGAGGATGCCGAGCTGGTAGGGCGGTTGCGCGAGCGGCTTTGGAGCGAGGGTGAGCTCAGCGCCCGGGTGATTCCCGGCAAGGAGGCCGAGGGCGCCAAATTCTCCGACTACTTCGAGCACGACGAGAAGCTCGCCAAGGCGCCGTCGCATCGCGCGCTCGCCATGTTCCGCGGCCGTAACGAGGGTGTGCTGACCCTGGCCATCCGGCTGCCCGGCGAGGAGGAGGCGCCGATCCATCCGGCCCAGGTGGCCATCGCCCGCCATTATGACATCCGTGACGAGGGACGCGCCGCAGACAAGTGGCTGCGCGACGTGGTGCGCTGGACCTGGCGGGTCAAACTCTATACCCATCTCGAGACCGAGCTGCTGGGCCGGCTGCGCGAGCGTGCCGAGCTTGCGGCCATCGAGGTGTTCGCTGCCAACCTCAAGGACCTGCTGCTGGCCGCCCCGGCGGGGCAGAAGGCGACGCTTGCCATCGACCCGGGCCTGCGCACCGGCTGCAAGGTTGCCGTGGTCGACGCCACCGGCCAGTTCCTCGAGCACGCCACCATCTATCCCCACGCCCCGCGCAACGCCTGGGACGCCTCGCTGGCCGAATTGGCCAGGCTGGTGGAGAAGCATGACGTGGCGCTGATCGCCGTGGGCAACGGCACCGCCAGTCGCGAGACCGACAAGCTCGCCGGCGATCTGGTCAAGCTGCTGGCTGGCAAGCGCTCGCTCTCCAAGGTGATGGTCAGCGAGGCCGGTGCCTCGGTCTACTCCGCCTCGGAGTATGCTTCCCGCGAGCTGCCCGACCTCGATGTCACCATCCGCGGCGCGGTTTCCATCGCCCGCCGCCTGCAGGACCCGCTGGCCGAGCTGGTCAAGATCGAACCCAAATCCATCGGCGTGGGCCAGTACCAGCACGACGTCTCCCAGGTGCAGCTGTCGCGCAGCCTGGAGGCGGTGATCGAGGACTGCGTGAACGCCATCGGTGTCGATCTCAACACCGCCTCGAGCGCGCTGCTCTCGCGGGTGGCGGGCCTCTCGCCGGCGCTGGCCGAGGCCATCGTCGCGCGGCGCAACGCCGAGGGACCCTTCGCCAGTCGCCGGCAGCTGCTCGACGTCAGCCGCCTGGGCCCCAAGACCTTCGAGCAGTGTGCCGGCTTCCTGCGCATCATGAACGGCGACAACCCGCTCGACGCCAGCGCTGTGCACCCCGAGGCCTACCCCCTGGTGGAGCGCATCGCGGAGAGGAGTGGTCGAGCGCTTTCCAGCCTGATCGGCGACAGCGCCACCCTCAAGGCGGTCAAGCCCGCCGAGTTCGCCGACGAGCGCTTCGGGGTGCCCACGATCACCGATATCCTGGTCGAGCTCGACAAGCCGGGCCGCGACCCGCGCCCCGAGTTCAAGGCCGCCGAGTTCCGCGAGGGGGTCGAGACCCTCAAGGACCTGGAGCCGGGGATGATCCTCGAGGGCAGCGTCACCAACGTCACCCACTTCGGTGCCTTCGTCGATATCGGTGTCCACCAGGACGGCCTGGTGCATATCTCGGCGCTCTCCGACAAGTTCGTCGAGGACCCGCGCTCGGTGGTCAAGGCCGGCGATATCGTCAGGGTCAAGGTGATGAGCGTCGACCTGGAGCGTGCGCGCATCGGCCTTTCCATGCGCCTCGACGACCAGCCGGGCGAGGAGGGCGACAAGCCTCGGCGCCGACGTGAAGGGAATGGCGGCGAACGCCAGGCCCGCGGCGGCAAGGCCCCGCGCAAGGGCGCCGGGCGCGGCAGCGATGCCAGCCAGGGCGGGCAGATGGGCGCCCTGGGGGCGGCCCTGCTCAAGGCCAAGCAGAAAGGCTGATACAATCAGGCCTTCTACGGGCGCCGCCAGGGCGCCCGTCTCACTATCAGCGAGGCGCGCCGCCTCGGCGCTTATCATCGCGCCTTTCCAACACAAGGGGTGTTACCTTGTCCGATACACTCGCCAGTCTTGTTTCCCGCCTGGAGGGCCATGCCCGCCAGGGTGAGTTCAGCCGACTGCGTCGCGGCCTCGAGAAGGAGGGGCTGCGCGTCGACCCCGAGGGGCGCGTCGCCCAGACGCTGCATCCCCATGCGCTGGGCTCCAAGCTGACCCATCCGCATATCACCACCGACTACTCCGAGGCGCTGCTGGAGTACATCACCCCGGTCACCTGTCGGCCCGCCGACGCCCTGGAGTTCCTCGGCGACCTGCACCGTTTCAGTTATCGCTACCTGGGTGATGAGCTGATCTGGCCGGGCAGCATGCCGGCACGCCTCGACGGCAACGACAGCATCCCGATCGCCGACTATGGCAGCTCCAACGTGGGCACCATGAAGCGGGTCTACCGCCAGGGGCTCGATGTGCGCTACGGGCGCATCATGCAGGCCATCGCTGGGGTGCATTACAACGTCTCGCTGCCCGACGACCTGTGGACGCTGCTGCGTGACCTCGATGGCGAACAGGCCACGCCGCTGAACGACTATCGCTCGGCGCGCTACTTCGGCCTGATCCGCAACTTCCGTCGCCACAGCTGGCTGCTGCTCTACCTGTTTGGCGCCTCGCCGGCCATCGACCGCAGCTTCCTTCCCGACGGCAGGATCCCCGACAAGCTCGAGGCCCACGGCGAGGAGACACTGATCTCGCGCTACGCCACCAGCCTGCGCATGTCGGACCTCGGCTACCAGAACAAGGTGCAGGAGCAGCTCAAGATCTGCTTCAACTCGCTCTCCAACTACGTCAACACCCTGCGCCACGCCATCTCCACGCCGTGGCCCGCCTACGAGGCGCTGGGCGTCAACGAGGACGGCGAGTGGCGCCAGCTCAACGCCAACATCCTGCAGATCGAGAACGAGTACTACAGCGATATCCGGCCCAAGCGGGTGGCCCGTCACGACGAGACTCCCAGCCAGGCCCTGGAGGCCCGCGGGGTGGAGTATATCGAGGTGCGCTGTCTCGACCTCAATCCGCTGCTGACCCTGGGCGTGGACGAGTCCCAGATCCACTTCATCGACACCTTCGTGATGTGGTGCCTGCTGTCCGAGAGCCCCTGGATCCCCGATGCCGAGTGCGACACCCTCGACGACAACCGGCGCCTGGTGGTGGAGCGCGGCCGCGATCCCGAGCTGCGCCTGTGCCACGCCGGCACGCCGCGCAGCGTCGCCGACTGGGGCGGCGAGATCCTCGGCGAGATGCGTCGGGTGGCCGAGCTTCTCGACCGCCTGGACGAGGGCACGCCCCATGCCGATGCCGTGGCCGCCATGCTGCCGCGGCTGGAGGACCCGGCGTTGACTCCCTCCGGCCAGCTGCTGGCGCGCCTGCAGGAGCGTGGTGAGGAGTTGTCTGATGCCATGCTGGGCATCGCCCGGGAGCAGGCCGACCGGTTGCGCCAGGAGCCGATGGACCCCGGTCGCGAAGGGATGTTCGACGAGCTGGTGGAGACCTCCCATCGACAGCAGGCGGAGATCGAGGCCGCCGATCGCGTCTCCTTCGCCGACTTCCTGAGCGACTACTTCGCCCGTGCCCGGGAATCCCGTGTCACCGATGGGGTCAGCCAGTGAGCGCCCTGTCTCGCCTCTCCGTGCGCCAGTGGAGCCTCGCCGGCCTGGCCTTCTGTGTCCTGATGATGGCGGTGGCCCTGGGGCTCGAGCATATCGTCGGCCTCGAGCCCTGCCCGCTGTGCATCTTCCAGCGCGTGGCGGTGATAAGTGCCGGTGTGGTGTTCGCCCTGGCGGCCATCCACAACCCCGCCGGTCGCCTCGGCTCAGCACTCTACGGCATGCTGGGCCTGGCCGCGGTGGGTGGCGGCATCGGCGTGGTGAGCCGCCACTTGTGGCTGCAGTCGCTGCCCGCCGATGAGGTACCCAGCTGTGGCCCGGGCCTCGACTACATGCTGGATATCCTGCCGCTGCAGGAGGTGGTGAACATGGTCCTCTCCGGCTCCGGGGAGTGCGCCGAGATCGACTTCCTGTTCCTGGGCATCACGCTGCCGGGCTGGACCCTGGTGGGCTTCATCGTGCTGGCGCTGGCACCGCTGGGCATGCTGCTGTCGGCCTTCCGCGAGCGCTGAACTGCCGGCGAGGATCACCATGCTCTACCGCGACTTCGCCACCCAGGAAGTCATCGACCGCGCCTACGATCCCATGATCGGTCGCGACCCGGCGGCGCTGGTGGCCGACTGGCGGGCCCGCAGCGACGCCACCCGAGCCCGCCATCGCGTTTCCCTCGACGTGCCCTACGGGCCCAGCCTGGCCGAGCGTCTCGACCTCTATCACGCCGAGGATCGCAAGGAGGGCGAGCGCGCGCCGTTGCACCTCTTCTTCCACGGCGGCTACTGGCGTTCGCTGGGCCACCGGGAGTTCGGTTTCATCGTCGACGACCTGGTGGCCGCAGGGATCTCGGTGGGGGTGGTCAACTATGCGCTCTGCCCGGCGGTGCGCTTCGCCGAGATCGTGCGTCAGGCCCGCGCCGCCTTGGCCTGGGCGTATCGCCACGCCGCCGAGGAGGGCTGCGACCCGGCCAGCATCAGCGTCTCTGGCCACTCCGCCGGCGGGCACCTGTGTGCGATGTTGTTGGCTACCGATTGGGAAGGTGTCTACGGCCTTCCCAACGATCTAATCAGGGGAGCGCTATGCGTCAGTGGCCTGTATGACCTCAGCCCCTTCCCCTGGTCCTGGCTACAGCCCAAGCTGCGGCTGGACGGACGCGACGTCGCCGAGTTCAGCCCGGCCTTCCTGCCCTGCCGAGTAGCGGCGAAAGTGAGCCTGGTGGCGGGTGGTGAGGAGTCCGGCGAGTTCAGCCGACAGATGACGGATTACGCCACCCATCTGGGCGAGCAGGGCATCGCGGTCGAGCAGGCCGTGCTGCCCGGCGATGACCACTTCTCGATCCTCGAGCACTATCTCGATGGTGGGCGGCTGGCCAGTACCGTCATGGGGTTTCACACCCCCAGATAGCGGTCGCGCAGCGACGCGGTCAGTGCCTCGGGCGGCCCCGTCCAGGCGCTGCGGCCCTTCTCCAGCAGCACGCAGCGGTCGGCCAGGGGCAGCAGCTCCGAGAGGCTCTTGTCGACGATCAGGATCGCCTGGCCCTGGCCCTTGAGGCGGCCGATCGCCTGCCAGATCTCCTGACGGATCACCGGTGCCAGCCCCTCGGTAGCCTCGTCGAGCACCAGCAGCCGCGGGTTGGTCATCAGCGCCCGGCCGATGGCCAGCATCTGCTGCTCGCCGCCGGAGAGGGTCGCCGCGGCCTGGCGGTCGCGCTCCCCCAGGCGCGGGAAGAGCGCCTCCACGGCCTCGAGCGTCCACTCGCCGGCGCGTGCGGCCACCAGCAGGTTCTCGCGCACCGTCAGGTTGGGGAAGCAGCGTCGTCCCTCCGGCACCAGGCCCAGCCCCAGGCGGGCGATGCGGTGGGGCGCCAGGCCGCGCAGCTCGCGCCCCTCGAAGGTGATGCGCCCGGCGTGGGGTGGGGTGAGCCCGAAGATCGAGCGGATGGTGGTGGTCTTGCCCATGCCGTTGCGCCCCATCAGCGCCACCATCTGGCCCGCCTCCACTGCCAGGTCCACCCCGAACAGGGCCTGGGCCGGGCCGTAGCGTGTCTCGATGGCTTCCACCTTGAGCATGACGGTCACTCTCCCAGGTAGGCGTCGCGAACCTGCGGGTCGCGACGGATGGTGTCGCCATCGCCATGGGCGATGACCCGGCCGGCGACCAGCACCGAGATGCGCTCGGCCAGCCGGAACACCGCCTGCATGTCATGCTCGATCAGCAGGATCGGCACCTCGAGCCTCAACGACTCGAGCAGCTCGGTGAGTCGCGCCGAGCCCTCGGGGCCGAGGCCGGCCATGGGCTCGTCGAGGAGCAGGGCACGAGGCTTCATCGCCAGGGCGCAAGCCACCTCCAGCGCGCGGCGTTCACCGTGGGAGAGCTCCGCCACCGGCGTCCAGGCGCGGTGGGCGAGTCCCATGCGCGCAAGCGCCGCCAGCGCCGGTTCGATCAGGCGCGGGTCGCGCTCCGCCGGCTTCCAGAAGCGGAAACTGTGGCCGGCCTGGGCCTGGACACCGATCATCACGTTGCGGATCGCCGGCAACGGTTCGGCCAGCGACGAGACCTGGAAGCTGCGGCCCAGCCCGCGACGGGCGCGCGCGGCGACGCTCAACCCGGTGATCTCCTCGCCGCCGAGCAGGATGCGCCCGGCGTCGGGGCGCAGGCTGCCGGCGATCTGCGCGATCAGCGTCGACTTGCCGGCGCCGTTGGGACCGATCAGGGCGTGGATCTCGCCGGGCCTCAGGGTCAGCGAGACGTCGTCGGTCGCCGTCAGGGCGCCGAAGCGCTTGTGGAGCCCCTCCAGGGCCAGCACCGCTTCAGCCATGGGGTTCCCTCCCCGCCAGCCAGCCCATCACGCCGTGGCGTGCGAACAGCACCACGCCGAGCAGCGTAAGGCCCAGGAACAGCTGCCAGTACTCGGTCAGCCCGCCGAGCAGGGTCTCCATGCTGATATACAGTACGGCGCCGGCCAGGGGCCCGTAGAGGCGGCCCACACCACCCAGGATGACGATCACCATCAGCTCGCCGGACATGTGCCAGCTCAACATGCTGGGGCTGACGAAGCCGTTGAGGTCGGCATACAGCGCACCGGCAAGGCCCGTGATCATCGCCGAGATGACGAAGCTCACCAGGCGCACCGGGTAGGGGTTGATGCCGGCGGTGGCCAGGCGGGTGTCGTTGAGTCGCGCCATGGTCAGCGCCGCGCCGAAGCGCGAGCCCATCAGCCGCGAGGTGAGCGCCATGGCCAGTACGAGGCCGGTGAAGCAGATCAGGAAGAAGGTCAGCGGGTCCTGGGTATCCAGGCCCGGCAGCTGGTTGCGAATGTAGATCGGCAGGCCATCCTGGCCACCGTAGGTGGGCCAGGAGTTGGCGAAGTAGTAGACCATCTGGGCGAAGGCCAGGGTGATCATGATGAAGTAGACCCCGGAGGTGCGCAGCGAGACGGCACCGATCAGCAGCGCCAGCAGGCCGCAGGCCAGCATCGCGATGGGCCACAGCACCAGCAGGTTGTCGCTGCCGGGGAACATGCCCATGAAGGCGGTGGCGTCGAAGGCGTGGTAGGCGCCGATGCCGGCCACATAGCCGCCCAGGCCGAAGTAGGCGGCGTGGCCGAAGCTGACCATGCCGCCGTAGCCCAGCGCCAGGTTGAGGCCTACCGCGGCCATGGCGATCAGCGTCAGCCGCGAGGCTAGCGTCACGTAATAGGGGTGCCCCAGCAAGTCGGCGGCCACCGGCAGCGCCAGCAGCAGGGCGAGCATGACGAGCTGCACCGTGCCCCGGCGGCCGAGGCGGCGCGGTGGACGGGCGGGCAGGTCGCCGGGGAGGGTGCCGGAAGGCGTCTGGTCAGTCATTGGCGGCGAAGAGTCCCTTGGGCTTGAAGGCCAGGATCACGGCCATGAGGATATAGATCAGCATCGAGGCCAGGGCGGCACCCACGTCGGTGGCCTCGGAAGGCGGCAGGAAGCCGCGGAAGAACAGCGGCAGGAAGACCCGACCCAGGGTATCCACCACGCCGACCAGCAGGGCACCGAACAGCGCCCCCTTGATGGAGCCGATGCCGCCGATCACGATCACCACGAAGGCCAGGATTAGCACCGGCTCGCCCATTCCTACCTGCACCGACTGCAGCGCGCCGACCATGGCCCCGGCCAGGCCGGCCAGTCCCGCCCCCAGCGCGAACACCGCGGTGTAGAGGCGTGAGATGTCGATGCCCAGGGCGCCGATCATCTCGCGGTCGCTCTCCCCGGCGCGCACGCGCATGCCCAGCCGGGTCCGCGAGATCAGCAGGTAGAGCACGATCGCCACGCTGATGCCCACACCGATGATCACCAGGCGGTAGAGCGGGTAGCGGGCGTCTCCGGGCAGGGTGACGAAGCCCGACAGCCACGGCGGCGTGTTCAGCCACAGCGGCGAGGAACCGAACAGCCAGCGGGTCCCCTCGGAGAAGATCAGGATCAGCGCGAAGGTGGCCAGCACCTGATCCAGGTGCGGGCGGTGGTAGAGGCGACGGATCACCACCAGCTCCACCACGGCACCCACCGCGGCGGCGCCCAGCAGGCCCGCCGAAACGCCCAGCAGGAAGGAACCGCTGGCGGCGGTCACCGCGGCGGTGAGGTAGGCGCCCACCATGAAAAAGGAGCCGTGGGCCAGGTTGATCAGCCCCATGACTCCGAACACCAGGGTCAGGCCGCTGGCCATCAGGAACAGCATGGTGCCCAGCTGCAGGCCGTTGATCAGTTGTTCGAGAAACAGGGTCGCCGACACGTCAGGCATCCTAGGCGGGGGCAGGGGAGAGGCCGGGCGTCAGCGCCCGGCGTGGCGCATCACATCTTGCAGTCGACGTGGTAGATGTCCTGGATATCTTCCACGGCGATGCCGAGCAGGCGGTTGGTGGGCTCGCCATCCTCGCCTGCGACCACCTCGCGGACATAGATGTCCTGGATGGGGTGCTGGTTGGGGCCGAAGCGGAACTCGCCGCGCACCGAGTCGAAGTCCGCCTCTCGCAGCGCCTCGCGGAAGGCGTCCTGGTCGTCGGGGTGGGCCTTATCCAGGGCGGAGAGGATCAGGTTGGCGGTATCGAAGCCCTGGGCGGCATACAGGGTCGGCGTGCGGCCATAGGCCTCGCGGAAGCTCTCGACGAAGGCGTGATTGGTGGCGTTGTCGAGGTCGTAGGCCCACAGCGAGGTGTTCCTGGCGCCGATGGCGGCCTCGCCCACCGCCTTGATCAGGATCTCGTCGAAGGAGAAGGCGGCACCGAACACCGGCATCTCCACGCCCGCGTTCTGCCACTGCTTCATGAAGGAGATGCCCATGCCGCCGGGCAGGAAGAAGAACAGGCTGTCGGCATCGCTGGCGCGGATCTGGGCGATCTCGGCGGCGTAGTCGGTCTGGCCCATCTGGGTGTAGAGCTCGTCTGCCACCTCGCCCTCGTAGAGGTGCTTGAAGCCGGCCAGGGCATCGGTACCCGCCGGGTAGTTGGGGGCCATGATGATGGGGTTCTCGTAGCCCTGCTCGCGCATCCAGGCGCCCATGGCACCGTGCAGGTTGTCGTTCTGGTAGGCGACGTTGAAGTAGTTCTCGTGGCACATGCGACCGGCGAGGTCCGAGGGCCCGGCGTTGGGGGAGAGGTAGAAGGTCCCCTGGCGCACCACCGAGGGCACCACGGCCATGGCCAGGTTGGACCAGATGATGCCGGTCATGATGTCCACGTCATCGCGCTGCATGAACTCGTTGGCCAGGTTGCGCGCCAGGTCGGGCTTGCGGGCATCGTCCTGCACCAGCACCTCGATATCTTCACGCCCCGACTGCTCGATGGCCAGCAGGAAGGCGTCGCGCACATCGACACCCAGGTGGGAGCCACCCCCGGAGAGGGTGGTGATCATGCCGATCTTCACCTCTTCGGCGTGGGCTGTGGCAAGGCCGCCGGCGAGGAGCAGGCCGAGACCCAGGCGAGCAAGCTGTTTCATGGAGAACCTCGGGAGTGTTGTTGTTAAGCAGTGGCTTGGTGTTGTTGGCGTCGACATAGACTACCAAGTAAACGCCGGCGCCAGGCAATCGAAAAGGCCGCGATGGTCCTCTTGACGCCATGGGTTCTCCACGTTTGCGGTCGCAGGATTGACAGCCGTCGATGGTAGCGCGACTCTGAGGCTCACCCGGCCGGGTGCTGGACGCCCTCGGTACTCGCGAGCTTGCTCGACCAAACGAATGGAGGCCCCCATGCTGGAAGATTGCAAGAGCGCCCTTGAGCGCTGGGGCGGCGTACACAAGCTGATCGATCGTTGGCTGGATGAGCGCCGCGAGTTGCTGGTCAACTTCGTCGAGCTCAAGGAGGCCTGCGACGCCGAGCTGGAAGCGGTGACCAAGGAGCGCATCGACGGCTTCAGCGAACTGCTGATGGACTACATCAGCGCCGGCCACTTCGAGGTCTACCCCCAGCTGCGCGAGGAGGCCCGCGCCTTCGAGGATGAATCGGCTCTCACCCTGGCCGACCGCCTGCTGGAGCGCCTGGAGATGTCCACCGAACTGGTGCTCGACTTCGATGCCGAGTACGCCAGTCCCGGCCGCGTGCGCCAGCACCTCGGCCGCCTGCCTGCCTGGCTGGAGCGCCTGGCCCACGGCCTCACCGAACGCTTCTCCCTGGAAGACCAGCTGATCGGGCGCATCCATGCCCGCCACGCGCCGGATGCGGCCCGTGCGGAAGCCGCCAGCCGTACCTCGTAGGAGCGCGATTGATCGCGCGATTACACGGCCCAACGCCGCTGTATCGGCCTCCAGTCGCGAGACGCAGTCTCCCTCCTACTGCTTGGATTCAGGCTTTTTCCACTTGGGTTCCAGCACCAGCATGCAGGGCGTCAGCAGCAGCGTCAGACCGGTGGCGAAGGTCAGTCCGCCGGCGATGGCGCTGGAGAGCTGGGTCCACCACTGGGTGGAGGGGGCGCCGATCCCCAGGCTGGGAGCGAGCAGGTCGACGTTGATCCCCAGCACCATGGGCGTGAGGCCCAGCACCGTGGTCACCGCGGTAAGCAGCACCGGCCGCAGACGCAGGCTGCCCGCCTCCAGGGCCGCCTCGAAGGGGCTGAGCCCCTCCCCGCGCAGTTCGTTGTAGGTGTCGATCAGCACGATATTGTTGTTCACCACGATCCCCGCCAGGGCGATGATGCCCATCCCCACCATCACGATGCCGAAGGGCTGGGCGTTGGCCAGCAGCCCCAGCAGCACCCCCGCGGTGGAGAAGACGATTGCCGAGAGCACCAGCCCCGCCTGGTAGAAGCTGTTGAACTGGGTCACCAGGATCAGCGCCATCAGCCCGATGGCCACCATGAAGGCGCCAGCCAGGAAGCGGCTTGCCTCCTGCTGGTCCTCCTGCTCGCCGGCCACGCTCAGCTGCACGCCCTCGGGGGGCTCGCCGGCGGCCTCGAGCAGGGCGCGCAGCCGCTCGTCGGCGCTGGCGTCGCTGGTCACGTCGGCCTCCAGGGTAATGGCGCGGCGGCCATCGATGCGGTGCAGGGTGCCGACCTTGGGGGCCGGTTCCACCGACACGAAGTGCGATAGCGGTACCTGCCCCCGGGAGGTGTTGAGGCTAAGCCGGCCCAGCTGGTCCAGGGTGCGGTCGCCCTCGGGCAGGCGCACCCGGATATCCACCTCGTCGTCGACCCCCTCGGGGCGATAGCTGGCCACCTGGACGCCGGTGGTCAGCAGCTGGACCGCGCTGCCCACGCTGGTCACGTCGGTGCCGAAGCGGGCCGCCGCCTCGCGGTCGACGATGATTCGCCACTCCACCCCGGGCAGGCTGCGGTTGTCCTCGATGTCGCGGAAGCCGCCCAGCTCCCCCATCAGCTCGCGCAGCCGGTCCACCGCCTGGTCGGCGAGCTCGGGCGTCCGGCCGCCGATCTCCAGCACGATCGGCTTGCCCTCGCCGGGCCCCATCTGCTGCTCGCGGAACTCCAGGGTCAGGCCGGGCAGGTCGGCGGTTCGCTGGCGCATCTCGTCGAAGATGCCGGTCAGCGGCCGGCGCCGGTGCCAGTCGATCAGCTGGAACTGCAGCACGCCGATGACATCGGCGCCGAGCTGCTCGTTGGGGTTGGCGAAGGAGCGCGCATAGAGCGCCTCGACCTCGCTCATTCCGCCCAGTCTCGCCTCGACCCGGCGCACCATGGCGTCCTTCTCCTCGATGGAGAAGTCACCGCGGGTGCGCACCATCACCTGGGCGGTGTCGGGCTCCACGCTGGGGAAGAACTCCACGCCGTGGTTGAAGCGCGCATAGGCGGTGTAGATCAGCGCCATCAGCAGCACCGCGAACAGCAGGGTCAGTGCCGGGTGAGCGAGCAGCCGTGACAGCGCCGTGCGATAGAGCCGGCCGCCGGCCGTGGCGTCCAC
Source organism: Halomonas sp. G15 (assembly GCF_021282295.1). Lineage (NCBI taxonomy): Bacteria > Pseudomonadati > Pseudomonadota > Gammaproteobacteria > Oceanospirillales > Halomonadaceae > Halomonas > Halomonas sp. G15. The sequence continues at coordinate 22,558 of NZ_JAJSPA010000010.1, forward strand.
CGGCGCCGAGCCCGCAGAGGCCGCGCGAGCGCCGAACACGCTGCCCAGGGTGGGCAGGAAGACCAGCGCCATGGCCAGCGAGGCGAGCAGGCAGAGGATCACCGTGGCCGGCAGGTACTTCATGAACTCGCCTACCATGCCCGGCCAGAACAGCAGCGGCACGAATACCGCCAGGGTGGTGGCGGTGGAGGCGATCACCGGCCAGCTCATGCGGGTCGCCGCCTCCAGCCACGCCTCCCGCGGCGCCATGCCCTGGTGCAGGTGGCGGTCGGCCAGTTCGCTGACCACGATGGCGCCGTCCACCAGCATGCCGGCGACGAGAATGAGCGCGAACAGCACCACGATATTGAGGGTGTAGCCCACCGCCCAGATCATCAGGATGCCGCTGAGGAAGGCCCCGGGGATGGTCAGGCCCACCATCAGGGCGCTGCGCCCTCCCATGGCCGCCAGGATCACGATCAGCACCAGCACCACCGCGGTGACCACGTTGTTGAGCAGCTCCGAGAGCATGTCCTCGACGAACTCGGACTGGTCGGTGATGGTGGTGACCTTGAGCCCTTCGGGGAGCATGCCGGCGGCCTCGTCGAAGAGTGCCTGGACCTGCTCCACGGTGGCGATGATATTGGCGCCGGCGCGCTTGGAGATCTCCAGCACCAGCGCCGGCTGTCCGTCGATGCGCGCGTACCCCTCGGGGTCCTTGAAGGTGGGACGGATGATCGCCACGTCGCCGAAGGTCACCACCCGGTCGCCGTCCACCTTCACCGGCATGGCCATCACATCCTCCAGGGTCTCGATGACCCCGGGCACCTTCATGCCCAGGCGGCCCGCGCCGCTGTCCAGGCTGCCGGCCGCCACCAGGCGGTTGTTGCGGCTGACCAGATTGAACAGGGTGGCGAAGTCGATGCCGTAGCTCTCGAGCACCAGCGGATCGACCACGATCTCCAGCAGCTCCTCGCGGTCGCCACCGATATCCACCTCCAGCACCTCGGCGATGCCCTCGATCTCGTCCTTGATGCGTCGCGCGATGGCCACCCGCTGGGTCTCCTCCACGTTGCCGGAGAGGCCGATGGAGAGCACCGGGAACTCGCTGACGTTGACCTCCACGACGCGCGGTTCGTCGGCTTCGGAGGGCAGCTCGGCCTTGGCGATATCGACCTTCTCGCGCACGTCGGAGAGCGCCTGGTCGGCGTCGAAGCCGGCATCGAACTCCAGGGTGATGGAGGCGTGGCCCTCGCTCGATTGGGCGGTCATCTTGCGCAGCCCCTCGATGCTGCGCAGCTCCTGCTCCATGGGGCGCACCAGCAGCCGCTCGCCGTCTTCGGGACTGACCCCCTCCAGGCTCATCGCCACGTAGATCATGGGGATGGCGACGTCCGGATTGGCCTCCTTGGGGATCGCCTGCCAGGCGCCGAGGCCCGCCAGCAGCAGGGCGGTCAGCAGCAGCAGGGTGGTGCGGGCGCGCTCCTGAGCGGCCGCGATCAACTGGCGCATCTCAACGAGCCCCCGTGCCGGCGGTGGCAGCGTCGGTGTCGCGCTCGAGGCTGTCGGGGGCCACCGGCGTGACGCGCTCGCCGACCTCCACCAGGCCGGCCCCCAGGGTTATCAGCCGCACCGGGTCGGGGAGGCCGGCCACCCGGGCGGTCTCGAGGTCGGCATCGACCAGGGTGACCCTGGTCTGCACCACCCGGTCGTCGGCATCGAGGTGCTTGACCGCCAGCTCGCCATCGGGGTCGAGCACCAGCAGGGCAGGCGAGAGGCGATGGACCCGGCGCTCGGGGAGGGTGATCGCCAGGGTGGCGCTGGCGCCGGCCAGGCGGCGCCCCTCGGGGTTGTCGGCGCTGACCTCGACCCGGAAGCTGCGAGTCGCCTCCTCGGCGCGGCGGGCCACCATGCTGACCTCGCCGGAGAGCCGCGAGCCGTCCAGCAGGCGCAGCTCGGCGGGCAGACCGGCGGCGAGGTCCAGGGCGTCGCGCTGGGGCGCCCAGGCCGCGGCAACGAGCCGCGAGTCGTCCACTAGTCGACCCCAGGCCTCGCCCACCTGCACCAGTTCGCCGAGCTCCACGTCGAGTCGGTCCAGGGTGCCGGGGAAGGGAGCCTCGAGGCGGGTGTCGTCGAGCTGGCGCTGCAACGCGGCCAGCTCGGCCGTGGCACGACTCACCTGGGCCTGCAGGCGCAGGTATTCGGGGCGTGAGATCAGCTTGCGGCTGAGCAGTGACTCGGCGCCGGCGAGCTCCGCCCGGGCCAGTGCCAGATCATCCTCGGCCTGGCTCAGGCGCGCCGGCAGCTCCTCACGGGCCAGCGCCAGCATGACCTCGCCCGCCTCGACCCGGCTGCCTTCCGCCACCGGCAGTGCCTCCACGTGGCCGGACTGGCGGGCGCGAAGCTCCAGTTCGCGTTGTGCCTCGAGCTCGCCCTGGAGTATCAGGGTAGGGGCATGGGGCTCGGCCTTGCGGCTCTCCACCTCGACCCGCGGCGCGTCGGCCTCGGCGGCCGGCTGGGCCTCCGGCGGGGCATCGCGAAAGCCCTGGATGTCACCCAGCAGCAGCCAGGCGAGCAGTGCGATGACCAGCCCGATGGCCAGCAGGGCGGGGAAGGGGGGAAGGCGACGGCGGGGCATGCGGTGTGATCCATCAGCGGCATGAAGGCGCCAGCATACTATTCTCGGGAGCTGCTCTCATACAGCCGTTTGTCGCACCACTCACTCCCACCCTACGTCGCATTGAGTTTTGTGCGGTGCAGGCATACCATCTTGGCGGTTTGTTTTCAGGCCAGTGCGGGCCCGGTGCCCGCCCGGCTCGTCCTCACGGCGACAACCCGCGCGTTGACAACCCAAGGAGCCACCATGAAAGAACCCGTTCGCATTGCCATTACCGGCGCCGCCGGCCAGATCAGCTACTCCCTGGCCTTCCGCATCGCCTCTGGCGACATGCTGGGCAAGGACCAGCCGGTCATCCTGCAGCTGCTCGAGATCACCCCGGCCATGGACGCCCTGAACGGCGTAGTCATGGAGCTCAACGACTGTGCCTTCCCGCTGGTGCAGGACATCGTCGCCACCGACGATGCCAATGTCGCCTTCAAGGATGCCGACTTCGCCCTGCTGGTGGGTGCACGTCCGCGCGGTCCGGGCATGGAGCGCAAGGACCTGCTGGAAGCCAACGCGGCGATCTTCTCCGTGCAGGGCAAGGCGCTGAATGACAACGCCAGCCGCGACGTCAAGGTGCTGGTGGTGGGCAACCCGGCCAACACCAACGCGCTGATCGCTTCCTGCAACGCGCCGGACCTGGATGCGGGCCAGTTCACCGCGATGATGCGTCTGGACCACAACCGCGCCAAGACCCAGCTGGCCCAGAAGACCGGCAAGCACGTCACCGATGTCGAGCAGATGATCGTCTGGGGCAACCACAGCGCGACCCAGTACCCTGATTTGGCCCACTGCAAGGTGGCCGGCACTCCGGCCTTCGATCTGATCGAGCGTGACTGGTACGAGAACGACTTCATCCCCACCGTGCAGCAGCGCGGCGCGGCCATCATCAAGGCGCGTGGAGCCTCCTCCGCGGCCTCTGCGGCCTCCGCGGCCATCGACCATATGCGCGACTGGGCGCTGGGCACCGATGAGGTGGTGAGCATGGGTATTCCCGCCGACGGCAGCTACGGCGTCGGGCCCGGGATCATGTATTCCTACCCGGTGGTCTGCAAGAACGGCAAGTACGAGATCGTCCAGGGTCTGGACGTCGACGACTTCAGCCGCGAGCGGATGAACGCCACCGAGCAGGAGCTGCGTGAAGAGCGCGCCGCGGTCGAGCATCTGCTGGGCTGAACCCCAGTTTGAAGCTGTAAGCTCTAAGCCGTAAGAAAAACCCCGCCAGGCCATGCCTGAGCGGGGTTTTCATTTTCCCAAGGCGCGAATCGCCTTCTTACAGCTTACGGCGTATAGCGTACAGCTCCCGGCGCAGCCGGGTCAGCGCAGGCTGATGATCCGCCAGCCACGGGCTTCGGCCACCTCGCGCAGGCTGGGATCAGGGTCGACGGCCACCGGGTACTCGACGATCTCCAGCAGCGGCAGGTCATTGTGGGAGTCACTGTAGAACCAGGCCTCGTCGAGGGTCTGGTCCTTGTCAGCCAGCCACTCCTCCAGGCGCTTCACCTTGCCCTCGCGGTAGCTGGGCGTGCCTCGCACCTTGCCGGTGTAGTGGCCGTCGACAATCTCGGGTTCCACCGCGATCAGGTCGTCGACGCCCAGCCGCTCGGCGATGGGGCCGGTGATGAAGCGGTTGGTGGCGGTGACGATCAGCAGGGTGTCGCCGCGGGAGCGGTGGCGGGCCAGCAACTCTTCGCCCTTGTCCAGGATATGCGGCTCGATCTTGCTGGCCATGAACTGCTGGTGCCAGGCGGCGAGCTGCTCGGGGCTGTTCTCGGCCAGGGGCCTGAGTGCGACTTCCAGGAAGGCGTGGATATCCAGAGTGCCGGCTTCGTAGTCGGCCAGGAAACGATCGTTGGCCTCGCGGTAGGCCACCGGGTCGACGGCGCCCTGCTCGAGCAGGAACTCGCCCCAGGCATGGTCGCTGTCGATCGACAGCAGGGTATTGTCCAGGTCGAAGATGGCCAGGCTCACGGAAACTCCCCAGGATGGCTGACAAGGTGGATGGAAAGCCGGCGATTATGGCAGATGGCGAGGTCCCCTGCATCACTGCGGCGGAAGGCGTATTGATGCGCTTCACGGCCTTGTGGAAGAATGGCTGCAATACTGGATTCAACAAGGTGAAGTCCGTGATCGACGCTGACGGCTTTCGCCCCAACGTTGGCATCATCATCGCCAACGACCAGGGGCAGCTGCTTTGGGCGCGTCGGGTAGGGCAGAATGCGTGGCAGTTTCCCCAGGGAGGCATCAAGGCTGACGAGACACCCAAACAGGCGCTATTTCGAGAGCTCCATGAGGAGATCGGCCTGACGGCCGGTGATGTCGAGGTTCTTGCCTGCACTCGGGGGTGGCTGCGCTACCGCCTGCCACGACGCATGATTCGCACGCATTCCCGGCCGGTGTGTATCGGCCAGAAACAGAAGTGGTTCCTGCTCCGGATCCGCTGCCAGGAGAGCCAGATCTGCATGGATATCTCCGAGAAGCCGGAGTTCGACGGCTGGCGCTGGGTCAGCTACTGGTATCCACTGGCGCAGGTGGTGCCCTTCAAGCGTGAGGTCTATCGCCGCGCCCTGAAGGAGCTCTCGCCGCGCGCCCAGCGCCTGGCGCTGGGGCACGGCTAGCCGCGCGTCACCCACAACAACGTCCAATGACAACAGGGATACCCGCTCGACATGCTCGAGGTCTTGCGCCGCATCATCCAGGAAGTCAACGGGGCCCGCAGCCTGGACGCGGCGCTCTCCACCATGGTGCGCCGCATTCGCAAGGCGATGCAGACCGACGTCTGCTCCTTCTACCTGTTCGACGAGGAGATCGACCGCCTGGTGCTGATGGAGACCATCGGCCTGCGCAGTCAGGCGGTGGGGCAGGTGACCCTGCCCATCGGCGAGGGCCTGGTGGGTCTGGTGGCCAGGCGCGAGGAGCCGCTCAACCTGGAGGATGCCCAGGCGCATCCCCAGTTCCGCTACTTCGAATCCACCGGCGAGGAGCGCTACTCCAGCTTCCTCGGGGTACCCATCATCCACCAGCGCCGCATGCTCGGCGTGCTGGTGGTACAGCAGGCCGAGAAGCGTCGCTACGGGGAGGAGGACGAGGCCTTTCTGGTCACCATGGCCGCCCAGCTTGGCGGCGTGCTGGCCCATGCCCTGGCCACCGGTAACCTGACCCGCCCGAGCCTGGAGGGCCAGGTGCAGTTCAAGGGCGTGGCGGCCTCGCCGGGAATGGCCATCGGTGAAGCAGTGGTGATCACTCCGCCCGCCGACCTCGACAGCGTGCCCGACCTGATCCCCACCGATGTCGACTACGAGATCACCCGACTCAAGGAGGCGATCGGTCGGGTGCGCGAGGAGATCCGTGCCGCCGGTGCCCGCCTCGCCAATCGCATCTCCGCCCAGGAGCTGGCGTTGTTCGAGGTCTACCAGCAGATGCTCAGCGAGGCGGCACTCTCCCAGGAAGTGGAGAAGCGCATCCGCGAGGGGCAGTGGGCGCCGGGGGCCCTGGCCGATGTGGTCAAGCGCCACGTGCAGTACCTGGAGCGGGTCGACGACGACTACCTGCGCGAACGTTCCGCCGACGTGCGAGACCTGGGCCGGCGGGTGCTGGCCCATCTTCAGGAGGAGACCCCCCAGACCCCCAGTGTCTATCCCGAGCGCACCATCCTGGTAGGCGACGAGCTGAGCGTGGCGCTGCTCGGCGAGGTACCCCGCGACAAACTGGTCGGCCTGGTCTCGGTGCGCGGTTCCAGCACCTCCCACGTGGCGATCCTGGCCCGGGCCATGGGCATCCCCACGGTACTGGGCATGGTCGACCTGCCGCTGCCGCGGCTCTCCGGTTCACAGTTGATCCTCGACGGCCACCGTGGGCGTCTGTTCATTCGCCCCGGCCAGGAGCTGTTGACCCACTACTCAAGCATGATCGCCGAGGAGGAGGCGCTGGCCGAGGTGCTCGAGCACGAGCAGCACCTGCCCAGCCGCACGCCGGACGGTTACGACATGCCGCTGATGGTCAACACCGGCCTGGCGGTGGACGCGGTGGCCTCGCTCAAGCCACGTATCAGCGGGGTGGGGCTCTACCGTACCGAGGTGCCCTTCATGGTCACCGAGCGCTTCCCCGGCGAGCAGGAGCAGACCCGCCTCTACCGCGACCAGCTCGAGAGCTTCGCGCCGCTGCCGGTGGTGATGCGCACCCTGGATATCGGCGGCGACAAGGACCTTCCCTACTTTCCCATCGAGGAGGCCAACCCCTTCCTCGGCTGGCGCGGCATTCGCGTGACCCTCGATCATCCCGAGGTGCTGATGGTGCAGCTGCGCGCCATGCTGCGTGCCTCCCAGGGGCTCGACAACCTGCAGGTGCTGCTGCCCATGATCACCAATGTCGACGAGGTCGACGCCGCCCAGCGCCTGCTCGAGCGCGCCATCGTCGAACTGGGCGAGGAGGGCGTGGTGGTGCCGCGTCCCAAGGTGGGGGTGATGATCGAGGTGCCGGCGACGCTCTACCAGCTCGATGCCCTGGCCGAGCGGGCCGACTTCTTCTCGGTGGGCAGCAATGACCTGACTCAGTACCTGCTGGCGGTGGATCGCAACAACCCACGGGTCGCCGACCTCTACGACGCCTGCCACCCGGCGGTGCTCTCCGCCATGGCCACCCTGGCCAGCGAATCGCGGCGCCTCGACATGCCGGTCTCGGTGTGTGGCGAGCTCGCCGGTGATCCGGCCGGCGCGCTGCTGCTGATGGGCATGGGTTTCGGCGCCCTCTCCATGAATGCCCCCAGCCTGCCGCGGGTGCGCGCCGCCATTCGCCGCGTGTCGCTGTCGGACGCCCAGCAACTGGTCGACCAGACCCTGCGCCTCGACTCCCCCGGCGAGGTGCGCCGCCACCTCGATGCCCGCATGGCCGAGTGGGATCTCGCCCACCTGTTGCCGCCGAGGGATTGAGCGCGCCATAACCCACCGATCGCCCGATAAATCGGGCTCCTACGGCGGGTTATGCCACCATCATCGTAGGAGCGCGATTTATCGCGCGATCATAAGGGTCTCTCCCTCTGCCACTCCCCCCGGCCCGAAGCGTCGCTCGCCGATCTCCATGCTCCCGCTGGCGTGCCAGCTCACCCAGGTCATGGCGCGGGTGCCGTATTGCTCTCCGATGATGAAGGGGGAGGAGAGGGTGCGCTCCAGTTCGAGCCCCACGCCGGTATCCGGCAGGGCGTGGTCATCGGCGGGGTGCGGATCGGCCATCGCCGCCAGTGCGTCATCCGGCCAGTGGCCATGTTGCAGGGCACTGGCCAGGCCCTGGCGGGCGCCGATCAGCTTCGGCCAGGGCGTGTCGAGGGCGGCGTTGGAGAGGCCGTGGATACCTGGCGGCACCTCGCGGAGCACGGCGCCTTGCCTGCCGCGGTGCAGATGCCACAGCCGTTCGCCGTCGCCCGCCAGCAGGTTGAAACCGGCATAGCGCAGTGCCTCGCTGCGTTCCAGCCGGGCCAGCCAGGCAGGCAGGTCGGGGTGGGTGAGGGCATCATGGACCAGTCCGCCGCGGCTCGGTGCGCCATCGGGCACACGCTGCTCGGGATCGCGCACGTTGGTCACCGCCGCGAAGCGGCCGCGGCAGTGCACCGCCAGCCAGGTGCCGCCGGCCTCCAGATCGCGCCCGCCGATGATCTCGGGGGCATCGTCCCAGGCGGCCAGCGGCGCGGCGGGGCGGGCGTGGAACTCGTCGCGGTTGGCGACCAGGCGCAGGGGCCAGGCGCTACCGGGGCGGTGGTCGAAGGCAATCAGGCACATGCGGCCAGCTTAGCGGCTCGCTGCCGGGCGGGGAAGCGCCCGCGATGACAGCGCCCGTGAGCCGGCGTACACTCGAGCGCTACCTCGTTAACGGCCAAGGATGACGGATGCGAGACGAGTCGAGGCGCGCCCGGCGCCTTCCAACACTCATCGTGATGGCGCTGCTGGTCCAGCTGCTCCTGCTGCTGGCCGGTGGCGGTCTCCTGCTGTTCCACACCGGCGGGTCGGCTGCCTGGCTGATGGTGCTGCTGCTGGTGGCCAGCCTCAACCTGATACTGGTGGTGCTGCAGCCCAGCTGCTGGCGGCGCGACCCGCAGGCCGAGCCGCCCGCCGAGGCCCCCGAGCGACGCCGAATGGTGCAGGACTCGGTTGCCGAGCCCTCGGTGACCGAGGAGCGGTTGCGGCGTCGGGTGAGCGACCTGGAAGACGACCTCGCACACCGTGAGCAGCGACTCAGCCGCCTGGCGGCCGGACGCGAGAGAGCTCGCGAGGAGTCGCGGCTCAAGTCGGACTACCTGACCCTGATGAGCCGCGAACTGCAGCGGCTACGCCTGCGTATCGATCAGCTGGCCGGCGAGCAGGCGTCGAGCCCGGAGGCCGGCCAGTCCATGGCTGCCGAGCTGCGCGAGCGTCTCGCCGACCTGACGGAACTCCTGGAGGGGCTGGCCGGCGTACCCGAGCCGCCGCCGTTGCCTCCGGCCACGCGCCAGGGGCGGGTGCTGATCGTCGACGATGGCCCGGTCAACCTGATGCTGGCCCGGCAGGTGCTGGAGCGCGAGGGGCTCGAGGTCACCACCGTGACCTCGGGGGCCGAGGCCCTGGCCCTTCAGGAGCAGGAACACTTCGACCTGGTGCTGATGGATATCTTCATGGAGGGCATGGACGGCATGGAGGCGAGCCGCCGCTGGCGCGAGCACGAGCGTGCCCGGCACGTCGCCGCCGGCAGTGTGCTGGTGGCGCTGACCGCCAACGCCAGCGATGCCGACCGCCGGCGCTTCGCCGAGGCCGGGCTGGATGACTTCCTGGCCAAGCCCTACCGCCCCCAGGAGCTGGTCGAACGGGTCGCCCGCTGGCTCCCCGAGCGCCTGGTGGAGCGCGGCACCCCATGAGCCTGCTGCCGGTGATTGTCGGCTACCTGGCACTTGGGGCCGTGGCCGGGACCATGGCCGGGCTGTTCGGCGTGGGCGGCGGGCTGATCATCGTGCCGGCGCTGGTCTTCGCCTTCGGCCTGCAGGGCGTGCCTACGGAGGTCACCATGCACCTGGCGGTGGGCACGTCGCTTGCCACCATCGTGGTCACCGGCGCCTCCTCGGCCTGGGGCCATTACCGCCGCGGCAGCATCCATTGCCAGTGGTTCCTGGCCCTGTTGCCCGGGCTGCTGCTGGGAGCCGTGGCCGGGGTGTTCGTCGCCGACGGACTCTCCGCGGGCAGCCTCGGCACCCTGTTTGGTATCTTCGTGCTGGTAATGGCGGTGCGCATGGCGCTCTCCCGCGGGCCGCGCCCCGGCAGCGTGGCGCCGGGGCGGGCGGTGATGGCCGCCGCCGGCGGGGTGATCGGCGGCGTCTCGGCGCTGTTCGGTATCGGCGGAGGCACCCTCTGCGTGCCCTGGCTGACCCGTTGTGGCGCGCCGCTGACCCAGGCCGTGGGTACCTCCGCCGCCTGCGGCATTCCCATCGCCCTGTTCGGGGCGGCTACCTTCATGGTGCTGGGTTGGGGCAATGCCCTGCTGCCCGCCGGCGCCGTGGGCTTCGTGATGTCGCCGGCCCTGCTGGGTATCGTGTTGGCCAGCGTTCCCTGTGCCCGCCTCGGGGTGTGGCTCGCCCATCGCCTGCCGGCCAGGGTGCTGCGCCTGGCCTTCGCCGGCCTGCTGGCCGGTGTCGGCCTGACCTTCGTTTTATAAGCTTCCAGCTCTAAAGGACCTTCATGCTTTCGTATCCCGATATTGATCCCGTGGCGATCTCCCTGGGCCCCTTCCAGGTGCACTGGTATGGCCTGATGTATGTAGTGGGCTTCGTCGCCGCCTGGTTCCTGGGACGTCGTCGCGCCGCGCGCATCGGCCTTACCCCCGACGATATCGGTGACCTGCTGTTCTACGCGGCACTGGGCGTGGTGCTGGGCGGCCGGCTGGGCTATGCACTCTTCTATGGCCTCGACCAGTGGCTGGCCGACCCGCTGTGGATCGTGCGGGTGTGGGATGGCGGCATGAGCTTCCACGGCGGCCTGCTCGGCGTGCTGGTGGCCGCCTGGTGGTTTGCCAGGAAGAAGGGCCTGGCCTTCCTGACCCTCACCGACTTCGTCGCCCCGCTGGTGCCCATCGGCCTGGGGGCCGGGCGCATCGGCAACTTCATCAATCGGGAACTGCCCGGCCGCGTGACCGAGATGCCCTGGGGCATGCCGTTCCCCGGTCTCGGGCCCGAGGCGCGTCACCCCAGCTCGCTCTACGAGGCGGCTCTGGAGGGGGCGGTACTGTTCGTGGTGCTGTGGTTCGCTACCGCCACCCCGCGCCGCCGCGGCCTGGCCTCGGGGCTCTTCCTCGCGCTCTACGGCGCCTTCCGCTTCCTGGTCGAGTTCTACCGCCTGCCGGATGCCCATATCGGCTACCTGGCCTTCGACTGGTTCACTATGGGCATGCTGCTGACCCTGCCGATGATCGCCGCCGGCCTGGGGCTGATCGCCTGGTCGCGCCGCCAACCCGTCGATGCCCGTATCGGCACCCCGTAGGAGCGCGATTTATCGCGCGATACGGTAGAATTTTGTCCCTGCATTCATCAGCCAGAGAACACCGTGACCGACGAAACCCTGCCCGCCCTGGAACAGCCCTACCTCGACCTGATGCGCCAGGTGCTCGACCAAGGGGTCGAGCGCGACGACCGCACCGGGGTAGGCACGCGCTCGATCTTCGGCCACCAGATGCGCTTCGACCTGGCCCGCGGCTTCCCGCTGCTGACCACCAAGAAGCTGCATACCCGCTCGATCTTCCACGAGCTGCTGTGGTTCCTGGCCGGCGACACCAATATCGCCTACCTCAAGGAAAATGGCGTGCGGATCTGGGACGAGTGGGCCGACGAGAACGGCGATCTCGGCCCGATCTACGGCTATCAATGGCGCAGCTGGCCCGACCCGCGCGGTGGCCACGTCGATCAGATCGCGCAGCTGCTCGAGCAGCTGCGCGTGAATCCCCGCTCGCGGCGGCTGATCGTCTCCGCCTGGAATCCCGCCCTGGTCGACGAGATGCAGCTGCCGCCGTGCCACTGCCTGTTCCAGTTCTATGTGGCCAATGGCAGGCTCTCCTGCCAGCTCTATCAGCGCAGCGCCGATATCTTCCTGGGCGTGCCCTTCAATATCGCCAGCTACGCCCTGCTGACCCAGATGGTCGCCCAGGTGGCGGGCCTCGAGCCCGGCGAGTTCATCCACACACTGGGCGACGCCCACCTCTACCTGAACCACCTGGAGCAGGCCGAGGAGCAGCTGTCTCGCACACCGCGGCAGGCGCCCAGGCTGGTGCTCGACCCGAGCATCGATGATCTGTTCGCCTTTGGCATCGAGCATATCGCCATCGAAGGCTACGATCCCTATCCGCATATCAAGGCCGAGGTGGCGGTATGAACCAGTCAGACCCCTTGAGCGAAGACACCCTCGTTCCAGTCGCCATGATCGCCGCCATGGCGAGAAACCGCGTGATCGGAGTCGACAACCAGCTGCCCTGGTACCTGCCCGAGGACCTCAAGTTCTTCAAGCGCATGACCCAGGCCAAGCCGCTGGTGATGGGGCGCAAGACCTTCCAGTCCATCGGCCGGCCGCTGCCCGGGCGGCTCAATATCGTGGTCACCCGCGACCCCGGGTTCGCCCATGACGGCGTGCGCGTCTGCCACGATCTGCCATCCGCCCTGGTCCTGGCCGACCAGCAGGCCATCATCGATGGCGTCGAGGAGATCATGGTGATGGGCGGCGCCGAGATCTACGCCCAGGCCCTGCCCCATGCCAGCCGCCTCTACCTCACCGAGGTGGATGTCGAGGTGGAGGGCGACGCCCGCTTCCCGGAGATCGATCCCGCGGAGTGGGAGGAGGTCCAGCGCGTGCCGGGCACCCCCGCCGAGGGGCAGCCTGCCTATGACTTCGTCGAGTATCGTCGTCGCGAAGGGTAGCGCCGCGAAGCTGTCGGCGGCTGACGACATTTGTCATGAACGTGCTTCTGGCACAGACTTGATGGCAACGCCTGTATCACAGAGCCTGCGGGAGGAGACCGGTTTGGCCGAGCAACGCCTACACTCGCTGCTGGACGCCCTGGATGGGCGCACCCGATCGCTGCTGGAGCGCCTGACCCTCGAGCGCGAGGCGCGCCGCCACGCCGAGGCCGTGCAGGGCGAGCTGGCCCAGCGCCTCGCCGAACTGGAGCGGCAACTGGCCGAGGCCGAGGCCTCCCGCCTGGAACTCAGTGAAGAGTGCCGCGAGCTCGGCGAGCAGAATGGTGAGCTGGAAGACCACAACCGCCATCTCCACGAACGCCTGGCCGCCGGCGAGCCCGCCGAGGGCGGTTTCCGCCCCGGGCGTCGCTCCCAGGGGCTCTCGGCGCTGATTGGCCGGCGCCCCGCGCCCGCACCTGCCTCGGAAGCCCCTGTGGGAGCCCGATTCATCGGCGATAAGAGTGCCGCTGCTGGACCGGATGCTGATGCCAAGGGTGTCTCATCCCTTGTGGAAACCCAATCTGTTGGCGATCAGGCCACCTCAGCTGGCGCCGAGGGCTCGCCTGAATCGCCAGGCGCCCACCAGGATTCCCTAGCCATCGGCGAGGCCCCCTCTCCTCAGGCCCTGCTCGATGAATGGTATGCACGCTATCCCTCGGCCTTCTTCAAGGGTCATACCCGCCCGCTGATGGTCGGCATCCACGAGGTGCTGGCCAGCCGCGAGCCCTGGCCCGAGAAGCTGGTGCGCCGGGCGCTGGCCTGCTACGTCAACCTGCCACGCTACCTCAAGGCGGTGCGCGAGGACGCCGCGCGTATCGATCTCGACGGCCAGCCCGCCGGCAAGGTGGATGCCCAGTCGGCCGATCACGCCCACCGCAAGCTCGACCGCCTGCAGGGCGAGAAGCGGAACACTCAAGGCCGCAAGGCCCAGGGGCGCCAGAACGAGCCCCATAACCACAAGGGACGCGGCAAGCTGGCCAAGGCAGGGTCTCAGGACCGAGCCCACGGCAAGCCGAAGGATGGCGCGAAGGGCAGGCCCTCGTCGCAGGGGAAGGGCACCAGCGCCGGGCCCGTCCGTGAGCGTGCCGAGCCGGCACCCGTCACCATGGAAGAGAAGCTCTCGGCCCTGCTGGCCAAGCATAACGGTCGCTAACACCCTGCCAGGAAAGCCTTTTTCCATTTCTCATCGCCCGCCACACCGCCATTAAGGCGCGTTGGTGGGCGTTGACTTGTCTTCGTCATATCGGCAAGGCATGATGCAGCAACTGCCGTGAGGCGAGTGTTTGCGTAGGCAGGGGAAAGTTCCATGGGATGGGTTCATCGCGAAGGAAAACAGTGTTTTTTCTTCTTGCGTTCCCCCAGAATCCGGTATAAGGTTCCTCTTGCGAGCATTGGACTATAACAAGGCTTCGCCGAAGTCGGCTCGCATCGGCGCCCTCCGCGAGGAGTACAGCCGCGACGAACCGGCGCAGACCGGCAAAGCCCGCCGAATCGCCTCAGAGCGGTCGGCACAAAACGATCGAAACAGACTGCTAGTCAAAGGAACGTCATCATGAAAAAGACACTGTTAGCGACTGCTATTGCCGGTGCCATGGTTGCCTCCGGCGCCCAGGCCGCCACCATCTATAACCAGGATGGCACCAAGCTGGACCTGTACGGCAACATCCAGATTGCCTACCGTTCCATCGAGAAGAACGTTGCTGATGCGGGCGATCCGCGTGACGTCCAGTCTCAAGATGACCTTTTCGACAACGGCTCCACCGTGGGCCTCTCCGGTGAGCATGTAATTAATCCGGGCCTGACCGGCTACTTCAAGGCCGAGTGGGAGCATGACGTCGATGAGGCCAAAGATGCGGGTGGCATCGACACCGGCGATCAGGCCTATATGGGTCTGAAGGGTAACTTCGGTGATGCTCGCGTGGGTTCCTGGGATCCGTTGATCGACGACTGGATCCAGGATCCGATCACCAATAACGAGTACTTCGATGCAAGTGATTCTTCGTCCTACTCTTTCTCGACCGAACATAAAGCTAAGCGAGAGGGCAACAAGCTCTCCTACACCTCACCTTCACTCGCTGGTTTCCAGTTTGCCGTGGGTACCCAGTACGAGGGTGATGCTGAAGGCGAGAACCTGACTGACTCAGGCAACGCCTCCGCCTTTGGTGGTCTGAAGTACTCTGCGGGCGCCTTCTCTGTTGCAGCAGTCTATGACAACCTGGACAACTACCAGGCCGAGTTTGACGATGGATCAGACTATGAGCTCGGTGAGCAGTACGGTATTACCGCCCAGTATGCCTGGAACACCCTGCGTGTCTCCGCCAAGGTCGAGCGATTCGAGTCGGATAATACTGACCTCATCGATGATGCCAACTTCTATGCACTGGGCGCCCGCTACGGCTACGGCAACGGCATGGGCGATATCTACGGCGCCTACCAGTACGTAGACGTGGGTGGTGGCAAACTGCTGGATGCACTCGACGATGCTACAGGCGGTGATTCTCCGTCTGACCTGAATGAAGACCGTGGTGACGATAGTTACAACGAGATTGTTCTTGGTGCCACCTACAACGTCTCCGATGCCATGTACACCTTTGTGGAGGCAGCATGGTACGATCGCGAAGATGATGAGAAGGACGGTGTCGCCGTCGGCGCGGTCTACATGTTCTAAACCGTTCGGTCGCAGGGCCTGACCCTGCCCCGATGGGTTTCGACATCGAAAGCCGATCCTCCGGGGTCGGCTTTTTTCATTTATCGAGTGATCAGTGAGGTTCCATGAACAAGCCTATCGTGACCGCCGGCCTGCTGACCCTGGGGCTCGCCCTGGCCAGTTCCCAGGTGCTGGCCAGCGAGATGCAGGATCGTTTCCGCGAGTCGGGCAAGCAGCTCGACCTGACCGGCTTCCTGCAGGCCGATAATGACGCCCGCAGCCGCAGCTTCCTCTACGGCGGAGTGCAGGAACACGACTTCACCGTCAAGGAGAGCGGCACCTACCGCTTCGCGAGCCGGGTGCCGATCGGCGAATCCGAGGCGTACCGCATCGAGGCGCTGCTGCTCGACAAGCAGGGGAACGTCCTGGCCCGCAGCGAGGGGTTGGGTCAGAGCGGCGGGCTGGCTTTCGAGGAGCGCCTGGAACCGGGTGACTATGTGCTGCAGGTGCAGGGCAGCAAGTTCGGCACCGTGCGCCGCGGCGGCAACAGTTTCTCGGTGAGCGTCTCCGGGGTGGATGTCGAGGAGGGCGTCTCCGCCGGCGAGGGCATCGTCTTTACCGGCACCAGCCGTGAAGGCGGTCGCAACGCCTTCGTGCGGCGCCCGGACGTGGTGGCCGCCATCGCCGCCCCCGCGGCCAGCGAGGCCGCCGAGTCGCGTCGTCCGGCACAGGCGGATGCCCGGCCTTCCGCCACCGAGCCGGCCATGGGCGCGGCCGCCGAGTCCCAGGCGACGGCACCGGAGAGTGCTCCTCCCGTGGCGGCGGAGCCCGAGTCGCCGCAGGGCTTCGAGCGGGTCGTCACCGATGTGAAGATCCGTGCCCGTGGCGAGGTGTTGACCTTCGAGGTGCTGGAGGCGGGAACCGTGGCCATCACCACCTCCACCTTCCCCGGCAACGAGGGCACCTACCGTATCGAGGCCGAGGTGGTGGACGCGCAGGGCCGCGTGGTGGCCAGCGACGCCGGTGAAGGCTTCGACGGCGACATCGACCTGCGCACCGAGCTGGAACCGGGGCGTTACACCATCCGCGTCAACGGCCAGAAGTTCGGCTCGGCGATGAGTGGCGTCAACAACTACGAGCTCGAGGTACGGCAGCTGGATCGCCGCTAGGACTCGGTCCTCGAGTCCCGCATCCCGCCATTCGATCGGGACCACCAAAAAGCGCCCCGGCCAGTCTCTGGTCGGGGCGCAATCGATCGAACCTTCTCTTCCGTTCCGGCCGTCATCATCGCGCCGTCATCCGACAGCTCAGAAGCTGTACTTGACCATCCCCTGCAGGCGTACCGCGTCGCCGTCGCGACCGTCGACCACCTCACGGGTATGGTAGGCGGCTTCGATGCCGTAGCTGACGCGCTGGATCGGTGACCAGATATAGTTCAGGTGCACCGCCTCGAACTGTTCGTTGGCGCCTTCCACCCCGGCAATACCAGCATCGCGGGCATCATCCAGGTCCGCCTTGGATATGCCGTAGCCCAGGTTGATGGCACCCGGGCCGGCGGCCAGGCTCATGCCCAGGTTGGCACCCCAGGCCTCGATGGTCTCGATGCTGTCGCCATCCAGGTAGGCCGGCGCCGAGGGGTTGTTCTGCATATATTCGCCGATGCCTTCGCCCCAGGTCAGCGCGCCGCGCAGGGTCAGCGCCTCGGTGGCGGGATAGCGGGCCGCCAGGTTGAGGCCATAGCCGGTGGCGTTGTCATCGACGCCGTTGACCTCTTCGACTTCCAGCTGGCGGGCCATGGCAGAGGCGGAGTAGTGCAGGCCGGCGGCCTGGTTCTGATAGCGCAGAGTCAGATCGGGCAGGCCGGTCTTGGCGCCTTCATGCTCGGTGTAGATGCCGCGGTTGGGGTTGAAGCTGGAAGCGACGCCGTCCCGGTAGTCTTCCGGATCCGGATTCTCCAGGGCGACGTGCCAGTTGTTGAAGGAGTAGCGCAGCTGCGCCTTGCGGCCCACCTTGCTCTGGCCCGGCTGGGGCGCCAGGTCGATGGTCGGAGTCTTGCCCAGCAGGCTGCCGAAGTTGGTCCAAGTCTTGCCCGCCGTGATGCCGTTCCAGCTGCCGAAGGCGTGACGCAGGCGCAGGTCGCCGCCTTCCGGGGCGTTGTTGAACCAGTCCACTTCGACCATGGTGGTCAGGTTGCTGCCGCCCATGGGGGTGGCAGTCTTGAAGCCCAGGCGGCTCTCGTAGGCGTGCATGGTGGTATGGCCGTCGCTGCCTTCCTGACCGTCGATCAGGATACGCGGACGGGCGGCCAGGTCGCCGAGCTCGTTGTCGACGTCGTAGATCATGTCCAGCTTGGCGTAGCCATAGACGCTGGCCTTGGTGTCGCCGACCTCGAAGTCGACGGCGTGGGAGGCCGAGGCGATGGCCAGCGCCAGGGTGCTGCCGGCGAGCAGCGTGGCGTGCTTGAGGCGGATGGGAGCAGTCATTGGCTTTTCCTTCTTGCGGGGCGCCCAGTGGGCGGAAGCGATTCGGCGACGCCTGCGGGTTCCCTTGATGATTCCGCTTGCCGCCGATGGTTGTCATGCTAACCACCCCGACGCCCCGGGCCCACAGTCGAGTCGAAGGAAAAGCTTGATATGGGTCAAGGTGTAGGAAGATCTGATGGCTATTCCAAGATGGTCAAATAATCCTGCTGAATCAGTCGATTAAGAAAGGATTAACGCCCTGTTCGGGGTCATGCTTGCGGCGAGAAGTCGCCGGCTTGACGCAAAAAGCCCCGGCCAGTGGCCGGGGCGGAAGGATCGAAGCATTCTGCTTGTGCTGTCGGTGCTATCACCATGATGGCGGGGCGCGCCCCGCCAGCGGTCGGTGGCTTAGAAGCTGTACATCACCATGCCCTGAAGGCGAGTGGCGTCGCCATCGTCGCCACCCTTGGTCTCGCGGCTGGCCCAGCTGGCCTCGATGCCGTAGCTGATACGTTCGGCCGGCGACCAGATATAGTTAAGATAAGCGGTCTCGAAGGTGTCGTTATCAGTGGCGCCGTAGTAATCCTCGTCATCGAGATCGACGGTAGAGACGTTATAGGAGGCGTTGATGGCCCCCGGGCCGGCCTTGAGGCTGGCGCCGAGGGTACCGCCGGTGCTCTCCAGAGTTTCGAGATCGCCGTTGTCGGCCACATAAGCGGGGGATGTCTGCGGGCTGACGTTCATGTAGCCGCCGATACCATCGCCGTGGGTCACGCCGGCACGTAGCGTTACAGCCTCGTTGACTGCCATGGCGGCTTCCAGGGCGATACCCCAGCCAAAGGCGGAGTCGTCATTGACGGTGGCATTGGGATCGGCTTCGGCATCAAATTCGAGCTGACGCAGCACCGCTGAGGCGGAGTACTTGAACGGACCGGAGGTATCGGTATAGCGCGCTGTCACGTCCGGGAGTTCGCTCTTGGCAGCGTCCGCTGAGGTTTGGACCACATTATTTTCGGTGGTTTCTGAGGAGCCCAGAGTGTCCGGATCCTCGATGGATGCCGAGAAGTTGCCGGCGGTATAGCGCAGCTGCGGCTGGCGCGCCTGGTTGCCGACCCCGGGCGGGCCGCGGAAGTCAATGGTCGGGGTGCCGGCGACGAAGCCGTAGAAGTTGGTCCAGTACTGGCCGGCCAGGATGCCGTTCCAGGAACCGTAGGCGTGACGCAGGCGGAAGTTGTTGTTGGTTCCGTAGAAGTCGCCCTCGATCTGGGTCACCAGGTCGCTGCCGGATACCGGGGTCACGGTCTTGAAGCCGATACGGCTCTGGTAGGCGTGCATATTGAAATGCCCGTCCTGGCTAGGCTCGCCATCCAGCTTGATGTTGCTATGGGTGACGAGGTTGCCCATATCGGCATCCACGTCATAGATGATATCCAGCTTGGCGTAGCCGTAGACGCTGGCCTTGGTATCGCCGACTTCGAAATCCACGGCGTGAGAGGCGCTGGCGACCGCCAATGCCAGGGCGGAGGCGGTAAAGACCGATGCCAGCTTGAGCTTGTTGTATTGGGTCACGTGCGTTGTTCCTTGAATCGTCTGGCCGCGCAGAGGCGGCGTTATTGTGTTGGTCCTGCGATGCATGCCGATCTCGCGGATTGGCGATGCGTCTGACGTTAACGTCAGGGTGAAAGAAGCGAGACGCTGCGTTGATGACAACGCCATGAATGCCCAAGGCGACCAAAGTTGTAGGAACTTTCCTATCCGGCGTTTCCACCCGAGCGTTCGTCTCTGGGCCTCGACCCCAGCGTTGACCGCTGTTGCCCGTTTCACCTTCAGGGGGTTCGGCTCTGTGGCATCATGTCGCCAGTGAACGACGCTCCTGGAGCCGCCCGTTGTCGATCCTTCTTCCTCTCTCCCTGCGTACCCGCCTGCTGCTCGGCATCGGCCTGGGCTGGCTGGCTCTGGTGGCGGCGCTGCTGGGCTACAGCCACCTGAGCGGCGGCAAGCTGACCCGGCACGAGAACCTGGTGCACCTGGAGTATGAGGTGCGGCTGGTCGCTGATCAGATGACCCGGGAGCTGGCCGAGCGCCAGGCGCTGCTGGCGCGGCTGGCCCAGGAGATAGATCTCGACGATCCCGAACTGGTCGAACGGCTGCGCGGCCAGCAACCGCTGCTGGCGATGTTCGACCGGCTGATGGTGTTCGATGCCGAGGGGAGGCCGGTGGCCGACTGGCCGCCCTTTGCCGAGGGTGGGCCGACCATTGCCGAGCGGCCCTATTTCAAGAAGGTCAGGGCCTTTCGGCGCCCGCTGGTCACCGAGCCCTATAGCGGCGGCGAGACCGCCATCGATCAGGTGATGGTGGTGCAGCCGCTGCTTGGTGAGCAGGGCGAGTTCCTGGGCATTCTCGGCGGCAACACCGCACTGCGCGACGGCGAGGCCTATCTCAACCTGCGTGGACGTTACCTGGGCGAGGCTGGCCATGTGCTGCTGATGACTGCCGAGGGTCAGGTGATCAGCCACCCGGACCCTGAGCGCCTGATGCTGCCGCTGGAGGATCTCGAAGAGCGCCCCCTGCTCGATCAGGCCCTGCTGGGCTGGCAGGGCGGTGGCACCACGCTGACCCTCGATGGCGAGCCGGCCCTGGCGTCGTTTCGCCAGGTTTGGGCCGCCGACTGGGTGGTGGGGGTCTATCTGCCCCTGGAGCAGGTAAAGGCGCCGCTGCGGCGCTATGCCGTCGAGCTGCGCTGGGTGGGGATCGGCACGGTGCTGCTGATGCTGCCTTTGCTGTGGTGGCTGCTGGGCCTTGGGCTGCGCCCGCTACACCGACTGGAGCGCCAGATCGCCCGGATCGGGCGTGGCGAGTCGCAGCGTCTGGAGCTGGCCACCGGGATGCAGGAGCTGCGTCAGCTGGAGGAGGCGTTCAATCGCCTGGAGGGGCAGCGCCGCGCGGTGCATGTCTCGCTGGAGGCGCGCGAGGCCTTCCTGCGAGCGGTGCTGGCATCGTCACCGGTGGGCATGTTTATCGCTGATACCCGGGGCCATGTCAGCTACCTCAATCCCGCCCTGGAACGCCTGACCGGCGTCTCGCTGTCAAGCTATCGGCCGCTGGCCTGGCTGCGACGCATACACCCCGAGGATCGTGCCGGCTTCCTGGCCGGCTGGCGCGAGGCGCTGAGTCAGGGCTCGGCCCTGCAGCAGCACTACCGCCTTCGTGGTCCGGCGGGGGGCTGGCGGCGTCTCGACGTCCAGGCCAGCCGGGTGGTGCTGGATGGGCGTCCGCTGGGCTTCGTCGGCCTGATCCGCGATGTTACCGAGCACCATGAGCGTGAGCGTCGCCACCGCTGGGAGGCCGAGCACGATGCCCTGACCGGCAGCCTCAATCGCCGGGGTTTCCTGCGTCGGCTGGCGGATGCCAGCCGCCTGGGTGCCGCGCCGGAGACACCCCGTGCGCTGGTGATGCTCGACCTGGACCACTTCAAGACGGTCAATGACCGCGCCGGCCATGCGGTCGGTGATGCATTGCTGCAGCAGGTGGCACGGGTGCTGGGCGAGGTGGTGCGCGAGGAGGATCAGGTGGCGCGGCTGGGCGGTGACGAGTTTGCCGTGCTGCTGGCACCGGCACCCCATGATGCCTCCCTGCACGTCGCCGAGCGTATCCGCGAGGCGCTGGAGCGCATGGTGTTCGAGCATGCCGGGGAGCATTATTTGGTCTCGGCCAGTGTCGGCGTGGCCATGCTGACGGCGGAGGAGGAGTCGCCGGAGGCGCTGATGGAGCGTGCCGATCAGGCCAGCTATCGGGCCAAGCGGCTGGGGCGTAACCGGGTGGTGATGGCCGAGGAGATGAGTCTCGGGTGATATGCCGGTTGAGTGGGGCGGGGTGGCGCCCCCTTCAGGATTCGAACCTGAGACCTTCCCCTTAGGAGGGGGACGCTCTATCCAGCTGAGCTAAGGGGGCAACACGCGGCGCATTATAGGGAAATGCACCGCCGAGGGGAACCGTGGTGCCGCTGTCATAGGGTTATCCCAGATGCCAGCACCGCTCAAGGCTGTTCCGACGACAGGCCGTCGAGGGGGCGCTACGAGTACTTCCTTGTAGGCTACCTCGGCCCTGCTGCGCTCTCGTGTCCCGCTCCGCTTGCAGGTCCGGTGCTGGCCATCCTTGGCCAGCCCGTTCGGAGCAATGCTCCTCACCCCTGGTCCTCGGACCCCCTCTCCGACCTGCCCCCGGCACCTTTCGCTATCAGCCTATCGGTAACTGCGATAGCTCTGGTGCGACAGCTGTCAGTTCACGGTTCGCACATCGCTGCGGCAACGTGCCCCATACCTCATCACATAACATGCATTTAATATTCCCGGCGCTTATACACACACCTAAAAGAAGATGAGCTCGGGATCCATGACTAGCCAAATGCCACGCCGCCTGCCACTGGTAGCCCTTGTTGCTGCCGCGGCCTGGGGCTCGCTTGCCCAGGCACAGGGCACCGATACCCTCTCCACCATCGTGGTGGAAGGCACCCAACAGGTGCCCGGGGAGCTGTCGCTCTCGCCCAAATCCTCACCCGCGCCGGCGGCCGATGCCGGTGAATGGCTGCGGCGCCTGAATGGCGTAGAAGGCATTCGCATGGGTGGCCATGGCCTCGACCCGGTGATCCGCGGCCAGCAGGGTAACGCCCTGAATGTCCTGATCGACGGGGGCTATGTGTTCGGTGGCTGTCCCAACCGCATGGATCCGCCCACCGCCTATGCGCCGCTGCACAGCATCGATCGCGTGACGGTCAGCAAGGGCGTGACCACGCTGCAGCATGGTGCCGGGGGCAGTGGCGGTACAGTCCTGTTCGAGCGCAGTGCACCGGAGTTCGAGGGCGATGTGGTCGGCCAGCAGGGCAGCGTGGGTGCCAGCTACGACGATAACGGTGAGCGTGTCGGCCTGTATGCCAACCTGGAGGCCGGCAACCAGCAGGGCTACCTGCAGGTGTTCGGCGAGCACCAGAATGCCAGCGACTACGAGGACGGCGACGGACAGCGCATCCACAGCGGCTTCGAGACCACCAGCGGCGGCATCACCCTGGGCCTGACGCCCAGCGAGAACACCGAACTGGCCCTGGGCTATGAGGCGGTGCGCGAGCGCGACGTCAAGTTTGCCGGCGCCGGCATGGACTCTCCCGAGAGCGATAACGACACCGTGCGCCTGCGCCTCGACCATGCCTTCTCCGATACCCTGAGCATGGAGAATCGGCTTCAGTACACCACCATCGACCATGTGATGGACAACTACTCGCTGCGTGATGCGCCGCCGACCAAGCAGATGCGCTCGCCCACCGAGTCCGACACCTTCACCTGGAAGAGCATGTTCACGCAGCAGCTGGCCGACAGCGACCTGCGCTACGGGGTCAATGTGCTGCAGAACGAGCGCAATGCCGAGATCATCAATGACTCCAAGGATATGGTGGCCTTCCTCTCCTGGCCGGATGTGACCACCCGCCAGGCTGGCGCCTTCGCCGAGCTGGATCACTACCTGGGCGAGCACACCATTGTCAGCGGGGGTCTGCGGGTGGACTACTCCGAGGCCAGCGCCGATGCGGCCTATCAGTCCAGTGACAGCGGCGTGGTGGCTGCCGATCTCTACCGCAATGTCTACGGCGTCGAAGGCGATCTGGACCATGATGCCTGGCTGGTGGGCGCCTTCCTGCGTGGCGAGCAGCGCCTCAACGAGTCCGACAGCGTCTTCGCCAGCGTGAGCCGCGCCGAACGCGATGCCGACGCCACCGAGCGCTACTTCGCCAAGAACGACTGGGTCGGCAATCCGGAGCTGGATCCTGAGGTGCACCACCAGCTGGATCTGGGCTTTGAGCGCCGCCTGGATATGGCTGGCTTCGAGGTGGTGGCCTTCGCCGACCGAGTCGACGACTACATCTTCCGGTCAGCGAATGCCGATGGGGTCAGCACCTATCGCAATATCGACGCTACCCTCTACGGCCTGGAACTCACCGGCGACCTGCGCTGGGCCCATAACTGGGAGACCCGTGGCCAGCTGAGCTGGGTGCGCGGCGACAACCTCGATGACGGTGGCGCGCTGTCGGATATCGCCCCGCTGCGTGGCCAGCTCTCCCAGTTCTACGTGGCCGATGCCTGGGAGGCGGGCCTGACCGCGCGCTTCTCCGACGATCAGGACCGCCTGGGCCCGGATGAAGTCGCCACCTCCGGCTATGTGGTGCTGGATGCCGAGGCCGCCTGGCAGTGGCAGGCGCTGACCCTGCGCACTGGCGTCAGCAACTTGCTGGACAAGACCTACAGCGACTTCCTGAACCGCAATCGCTCCAGCAGTGACCCCTTCCTCAGCAGCGATCCGGAGAGCGCGGAGCTGCCGCTGAACGAGCCGGGACGCAGTGTCTGGCTGGCCGTGGACTATGCCTTCTAGAGGCATCGTCGTTCAGCCTGTTGAACAGGCGATACATAGCGCCGCCAGCTATCGCTGGCGGCGCTTGCGTTGGGGCTGTGCAGGCCGTTCTTGGTCAGCGGTGACTGATTCGAGGCGGGGCGCGATTCAGGTCTTACCCTGGAAGAAGGCGCGGTTCTCGCGCAGCAGCGTGGCCGAGTGCCTGGCCTGGCGGGCCAACTCGACCTGCTGGCGGCGTGCCAGGGTGCGCGCCAGGCGCTCCAGGGCCGCGGCGGCTTCCAACGGGGCCTCGCGCAGCCGGGCGACACGGCGCAGGCTGGCCTCCAGGCGGCGTCGGGTGCCCGGGTCGGCCTGATTCTGGTTCTGACCCTGACTATAGTGACGCAGCGCCTCGAGGGTCTCGCCCAGGGTCAGGGCCGCCAGGCTGGCATCGACCACTCGGTGGGTCGCTTCGCCCTGCAGGTGGGCCCAGTGCACCAGGCGCATCACCCGATGGTAGAGGCGCGCCTGCCATAGCGCTTCGCGCTGGCTGTCGCCGCGGGAGGCGAGGGTTTCCAACTCGTGGAGCATCATCCCCTCGAGGTGGCGCTGACGACGCCGGGCATTGGTGGGAAAGATCAGGCGGAAGGCGATCAACGCCAGCAGCGGGCCGGCCACCACGGCCAGGGCCAGGGCCAGGGAGTGCGCGAAGGTGCCGGTGAGCGGCAGGCTCGGCTGCGACAGCAGCAGCAGGATCATCACATAGTCCATGGAGCCGTTCTGGGTGCGGCGGTGGGAGAAGGGCACCACCGTGACCAGGATCAGCGGCAGCAGCATGGCGATCAGTTGCCATTCGGCGCTGGCCAAAGGCCAGGCCAGCCAGCGCAGGGCCACCGCGAGCAGCGCACCGACCGCCTGCCAGGCCAGGATGCGGCGCATGATCCAGGCGGGGTTCTCGAAGGTGGAGAACAGGGTCACCATCACCGAGGTACCCAGCATCACGTAGGCACCGGCGGACCAGCCGGTGGCCACCCAGGCCAGGCCGATCACCAGCAGCACGCCGGTGGTGCGCAGCATCGCATGGCGGGCGTGGATCCAGTCACGGTGCCGGGTTACCTGGCGGCGACTCGCGTCGCGGTCGGTGCGGCCGGTATCGCGGAACTGCTGGCGCTGGGTCAGGGTGGCGGCCAGCCTTCCCAGTACCTCGCCCAGGGCCGGGTCCTCCGCTTCGGCCAGCTGGCTGGCCCGGTTCAGGTGCGCCGCCACCCTGGGCAGGGGCTCGGCGTTATCCATGGCGAGTGCTGCCTCTGCCACGGCCTCATGGGCGGCGGCCTGGCGCTGGCCATGCTCGCGACGGCGAACCCACAGCAACGCTGCCGTCAGGGCGGCGAGAATCGCCCGCTGGGAGCGCGCCGAATGGCGTGCACGCCGAGAACCGGCGGCGCTGGGCTCCAGCTCAGCCTCGAGGATGGCGATATCGGAGAGCAGCTCGTTGGGGGCCAGGCGGGTACCGCGTGGCTGCGGGCCCAGTCGTTGGGCCAGCAGGTGGAGGACCCGTGCGGTGCTGCGCCGGCCGCGCTCCTCGAGCGCGCTGCGCGAGGCGCGGGGTGTGAGCGCGAGCCCCACCACCAGCGCCATGATCACGCCGACCAGCACGGTTAGCAGGCGGTCGGCACCCAGCGCAAGAGTGTTCATGCCGGAGGCGGTGCCGAGCAGGGCGACCATGGAGGCGGAGTACCCCGACAGCAGGGTGGCGTAGGCGATCATGCTGTGCAGGGCGTTGCCGATGCCGGCGCACAGGCCGACCCAGAGCGCCAGGCCGATCACCAGCCAGAGCAGGCTGTCGCCGGTGGCGAGCAGCAGAAGCAGGCCTACAGCGGTGCCCACCAGAGTGCCCAGGGCACGGTAGAGGCTCTTCTCGACCAGCAGCTCACGCACCGGCTGGGAGGCGGCCCATACGGTCATCGCCGACCACTGGGGATGCTCCAGGCCGATCGCCCAGGCCACGCTCAGGGCCAGGCAGGCAGCCAGGGCCGTGCGCAGGGAAAAGCGCAGCCGCTCGAGATCGAAGCCCTGGCCTGAGAGCCAGCGTGAGAGAGGCATGGGCGGTCCTCGTGGTGTGGTGAACAGTGAGGGTTGAATACTGAAGGTTGAAACTATTAGCCGGCGACTTTATCACGCGGCCCTGTTTGGTGAAGCCGGCGTCACGGGCATGAGACCGGCGCGGCTTGCGGGTAGAATGCCGGCATCTCTGTTCAAGGTAGCCCCATGACCACTCCCGCATCTCCGCTCTCCGTCCATGGTGATCGCCACTTCGATGGCCTGGCCGACAAGTTCGCCGCCAGCCTCTACGGTGGCGTGCGTGGCGAGCTGCGCCTGGCGCTGCTCGACCGCCTGTTGCCGGAGATGCTCGACCTCCGTGGCCAGCCGCTGCTCGACGTGGGTGGGGGCCTGGGTCAGCTGGCGGCGTGGTTCGCCGGGCGCGGCCACCCGGTGACCCTGGCCGAGCCCTCCGCCGAGATGCTGGAGCGGGCCCGCGAGGCGCTCCTGGAAGCATCGGTGGAGCGCGAGGTCACCTTCCTGCAGGCGCCGCTGCAGGCGCTGCCCGAACGTGCCGCCGGGCCCTGGTCTCTGATCGCCTGCCATGCGGTGCTGGAGTGGCTGGGCGACCCGCGGGGAGCGCTGGCCACCCTGGCGGGCCTGTTGGCCCCGGGCGGGCAGCTCTCGCTGATGGTCTTCAATCGTGATGCCCTGCGCTTCTCCAATGTGGTGAAGGGCAATCTGGAGAAGGCCCTGGATGACCGCCTGGAGGGCAAGGGGCTGCGCCGGCGGCTGACGCCGATCTCGCCGCTGACCCACGCCCAGCTCATGGCCTGGAGCGAAGAACTGGGCCTGGAAGTGCGCAGCGTGGCGGGAGTGCGGGTGTTCCACGACTACCTGCGCAAGCCCCCGGAAAGTGACGCCGACCGACAGCGGCTGTTCGAGCTCGAGTGGCGCTACTGCCGGGTCGAGCCCCACTGGCGGCTGGGGCGTTACCTGCTCTATACCCTGGTGCGCCCCGGCGCATCGCCTTCTTCCACCGAGGAGTCCCCGAGATGAGTGCCGAGACGGTTCGTGCCGAGAATCCGGTCTGCCAGCTGCTGGAGCGCCAGGCCGCCGACTATCGCGGCTGGTGGTGGGTGGCGCCGCCCCGGGATGCCTGGCTCGAGACGGGGCAGGGCACGGCGATCAGTGCCGACCTGGCGGTGCGCGAGGCCTGGCAGGCCGCCGGGCGCTCGGCGCTCTCGCCCTTTGCGGCGGGATCCGCAGGTGATGTGGGTACGCCGGCCGGGGCGGTGCTGTTCTGGCCCAAGAGCCATGCCCTGGGCGAGTGGTGGCTGCTGTGGCTGTGCGCCACGCTACCCGAGGGCACGCCGCTGCAGCTGGTGGGTGAGAACCAGGGCGGCATCAGGCGGGTGCTCAAGGTGCTGGCGGCACTCGGGCTGGGCTGTCGCAAGCTCGACAGCGCGCGGCGCTGCTCGCTGTTCGAGACCCGCCTCGGGCGTGTCGGCATCGACCCCGATGCCGCCTGGACCACCTTCGATGCCGAGCTGGGCAGCGAGCGGCTGACCCTGACCAGCCATCCCGGGGTATTCGGCCACGGCAAGCTGGATGACGGCACCCGGCTGCTGATTGAGACCCTGTCGGGAGAGGGGAGTGCGCCCATTGGTCTTGCGGGCGATGTCCTCGATCTGGGCTGCGGCGACGGCATCCTGGCCGCCTGGCTGGCGCGTCAGGGGGCAGGAGTCACCGCGGTGGATGTCAACGCCTTCGCGGTGGAGGCGACCCGGCGCAGCCTGGCGGCTAACCAACTCGCCGGCGAGGCCTTGTCTGGAGAAACGCTGGAGAGTGATGTCTACTCGGCGCTGGATGGCCGGGTCTTCGATGCCATCGTCAGCAATCCGCCGTTCCACCAGGAGCGAGCCATCGACTATGGGCCGGCGGCACGGTTGATCCTTGATGCCCCTGCGCACCTGCGACCCGGTGGTGCGCTGGTCATCGTCGCCAACGCCTTCCTGCCCTATCCCGACCTGCTCGAACGCGCCTTCGGCGGCTTCGAGATCCTCGCCGATGACCGCCGCTTCCGGGTCTACCGGGCGGTCAGGCGCTGATCAGCGGAAAAGTCATCGCGCGATAAATCGCGCTCCTGCGGCGCATGTAGGAGTCCGATTTATCGGGCGATGGCTGGGCTATTTCCCAGGGTCGCGATAGGCGATCTCGGTAATGATCCAGGTGGTCTCGCCACCCGGGGCGGCCACCGTCACCTCCTCGTCGAGAGGCTTGCCGAGCAGCGCCTTGGCCAGGGGGGAATCGACGCTGATCCAGCGCTTGTCCGGAGCGATCTCGTCGTGGCCGACGATGCGTACCTTCATCTCCTCGCCTTCCTCGTCCTCCAGGGTGACGAAGGCGCCGAAGTAGACCTTGCTGGTATCCGCCGGCAACCGATCCACCACCGTCAGCTCGTCGAGGCGTTTGGTCAGGTAGCGGATGCGCGCGATGACCCGATTGAGCTCCTTCTTGTTGTAGGTGTAATCGGCGTTCTCGCTGCGGTCGCCCAGGGCCGCCGCCTCGCCCACCTTGGTGGAGAGGGCGGGACGCTTCACCCGCGAGAGATGGTCGAGAATGCCGCGCAGCCGCTCGGCCCCCTCGGCGGTGATCAGGTTGCTCTTGGGTTCCTGGCGCGGGTCCTTGGCCGGATCGCGCCAGCGGGTCATGTTGCGGCCTTTCATGCTCTTCCTCTTGATCCGGGCTATGGCGGCGAACATACGCCATGGCAGCCAGGCGGCCAAGCCGCTGGCCAATCATTCAAACGTTCGTTACATTTCAGGGCGGGAGCACAATACCAACACCCCGAAGGAGATCCGATATGCCGCGTCGTCGTCTGCTGAATACCGCCATTGGCCTGGGGCTGAGCCTCGGCCTCGCCGTCCTGCCGCTGGCCGCTGCCCATGCCTGGGAGGCCCGCGTGGAGGGCATGAAGAATCACTGGGAACGCCTGATTACCGAGCAGCCCGAGGGCCAGCGCGGCGATGGCCTGAAGGCCCTCGCTGGCCAGGCCGAGCGGCTGGTGGCCGAGCACCCCGACGTGGCGGTGCCGCTGGTGTGGCAGGGCATCATCGAGGCGTCATGGGCCCGCGAGCGCAGCGGCCTGGGGGCGCTCTCCAGCGCCAAGAGCGCCCGCAAGGCCCTGGAGCGGGCCGTCGAGCTCGATCCCCAGGGCCATAACGGCTCCGCCTATGTCACCCTGGGAGCCCTCTACGATCGCGTGCCGGGCGGGCTGATGGGTTTCGGTGACAGCGCGACCGCCGAGCAGATGTTCGAGCAGGCGCTTTCGATTCGCCCCGACGGCATCGACGTCAACTTCTACTATGCCGCCTTCCTCGAGGAGGAGGGGCGCCTGGACGAGGCTCGCGAGCATGCCCGCCGGGCGGTGGAGGGCGAGGCCCGCCCCGATCGCCAGGCCTCCGACGAGGCACTCCGCGACGAGGCGCGTGCGCTGCAGCAACGCCTCTGACGCCAGGCCGGCGGTTGGCATCCACGCCTCGGGTCAGGATAATGGTCGTCTTTGCGCCAGTGGAGACCGCCATGAGTGACACGCCAGAGGTACCTGACCCGGCAACGGCGGCGCCCTTCACCCGCGCCGATGTGGAACTGCTGGAGCGGCGCTGCCTGCACCAGGGCTTCTTCCGGCTCGAGGAGCTGCACCTGCGCCACCGCCTGTTCGAGGGCGGCTGGAGCGAGCCGATGGTGCGCGAGGTGCACCACCGCCACGACGCCGTGGGTGTGCTGCTCTACGATCCCGAGCGCGACGCCGTGGTGCTGGTGGAGCAGTTCCGCCCCGGTGCCCTCGACGACCCGGCCTCGCCCTGGAAGCTCGAGGTGGTGGCAGGCCTGGTGGAGCGCGGTGAGAGTGTCGCCGAGGTGGCACGCCGGGAATCCCTCGAAGAGGCGGGCTGTGAGGTGGGCGAGCTGATCGAGCTGCATGCCTACTATCCCAGCCCCGGCGCCTGCGACGAGCGGGTCACGCTGTTCTGTGGCCTGGTCGACAGCCGCGGGCTGGGCGGGGTGCACGGCCTGGACGCGGAGCACGAGGATATCCGCGTGCATGTGCTGCCGTTTGCGCGGGCCTGGGAACTCCTGCAGGCTGGACGACTCGACAATGCCATGTGTCTGATCGCCTTCCACTGGCTGGCGGGCGAGCGGGCCTCATTGCGAGCGAGGAGGTAGCGTGCCGAATAGAAACGCCTATGTGACCGACCTCAAGAGCCTGCAGGGCGAGTGCAGCGTCAACTACCTGCGGCTCGTGCGCCTGATGGGCGAGCTGGAGCCGGGCGAGACCCGTGAGGTGGAGCTGGTGAGCCATGGCCGCCGGGTGGGCGAGCTGTGTCTCAAGCTGCAGGAGCGTGCGCCCTATACCAGCATCGTGCGCGTCTCCCAGCGCGGCATCCTCGACGACTACCTCGAGACGCCACGCATGCGGGTGCACCTCTACCACGACGTGCGCATGGCCGAGGTGACCGACTTCCAGCGCCAGCGCCACTTCCACGGTCGCTACCGCTATCCCAATGCCCAGATGCACCAGCCGGACGAGAAGCTGCAGCTCAACCGCTTCCTCGGCGAGTGGCTGGAGCATGGCCTGGCCCACGGCCACTCCCTGGACCTGCCCGAGCTTCCCTGACTGAAGCCCTGAAGCGCTGCCCTGAAACATCGCCTCAAGCGTCGCCGCGAAACTGCCTCCCGGATTCACCCTGAGCCATTGATGCCCCCCGGAGTCCTGCCATGCCCCGCCTGATCCAGATCAGCGACTGTCACCTGTGTGCCGACCCTCGGGCCCGCGGCCGGTGCGGTGTTCCGCTGCGCCAGCTGGAGGCGGTGGTGGCGGCCGTCAACCATCAGCGGCCGGATCGGGTGCTGGTCACCGGGGACATCAGCAACGACGACAGCTCCGCCTCCTACGCCCTGGCCAGGCGCACCCTGGACGCCCTCGAGGCCCCCTGGGAGTGGCTGCCCGGCAATCACGACGTGATCGAACCCATGGCAGCCACCCGGCCGTTGCCGGCGGAGCTGACACTCGGCAACTGGCGCATCCTGCTGCTCGATACCCACGTGCCCGGCAAGCCCCATGGCGAGCTTGGCGAGGCGGCCCTGGAGGCGCTGGCCCGGCGCCTCGCCGCGGACCCGGTGCGGCCGGTGCTGATCGCCATGCACCATCCACCCCTGGAAGTGGGCTCCGCCTGGTTGGATGCCATCGGCCTGCGGCATGCCGAGGCGTTCTGGGAGACCCTGGCGCTCTTCCCTCGGGTGCAGGCGATCCTCTGCGGGCATATCCACCAGGCCTTCGTGGGCCGCCATGCAGCGGGAGAGCGCGAGATCATGGTCTACGGCTGCCCCTCCACCATCGACCCCTTCCTGCCGGGCAGCGAGACCTTCGCCGTCGACCCGGTTGCGCGTCCCGGCTATCGCGTCGTCGATCTGGACGGCGTGAGCCATGCCACCCGGGTAGAACGGGTCGATATCCATAAATAAGTTATAAAAAGATAGATATTAATTCTTTTGGGTTATTATAGGGCGGCGTTACCCTGCGTGGCATCGACATGTTTCACGTCATCTTTGCCACGTCATGCGAGGTAGCCGGCCATGACCCTTCTTCAAGCCCCCCAGCGTGCGGCGTCGCCCGAGACAGGTGCCACCGTGGCCGCGCCCGACCCGCGGCGGCTGACCCACCTCAAGCAGCTCGAGGCGGAGTCGATCCATATCATCCGCGAGGTGGTCGCCGAGTTCGCCAATCCGGTGATGCTCTACTCCATCGGCAAGGACTCGGCGGTGATGCTGCACCTGGCCCGCAAGGCCTTCTATCCGGGGCCGCCGCCCTTTCCGCTGCTGCACGTGGACACCACCTGGAAGTTTCGCGAGATGATCGCCTTCCGTGACCGCATGGCGAAAGAGGCGGGCATGGAGCTGTTGGTGCACACCAATGAGGAAGGGCGCGCCGCAGGCATCAACCCCTTCGACCACGGCTCCAGCGGCTATACCGATGTGATGAAGACCCAGGCGCTCAAGCAGGCCCTGGACAAGTACGGCTTCGACGCCGCCTTCGGCGGGGCGCGTCGCGACGAGGAGGCGAGCCGCGCCAAGGAGAGGGTGTTCTCCTTCCGCGACCGTTTCCATCGCTGGGATCCCAAGAACCAGCGCCCCGAGCTATGGAACCTCTACAACGCCCGAGTCAACAAGGGCGAGTCGATCCGTGCCTTCCCGCTCTCCAACTGGACCGAGCTGGACATCTGGCAGTACATCTACCTCGAAGGCATTCCCATCGTGCCCCTTTACCACGCCGCGCCGCGACCGGTGGTGGAGCGTGACGGCATGTTGATCATGGTCGACGACGAGCGGATGCCGCTGGCCGAGGGTGAGGTGCCCGAGGAGAAGTGGGTGCGCTTCCGTACCCTGGGCTGCTACCCGCTCACCGGGGCGGTGGAGTCGACGGCTGCCTCCCTGCCCGAGATCATCCAGGAGATGCTGCTGACCCGCACCAGCGAGCGCAGCGGCCGCGCCATCGACCACGACCAGGCCGGTTCCATGGAGAAGAAAAAGCGCGAGGGCTATTTCTGATGTCACACCAATCGAGCCTTATTGCCGACAATATCGAGCAGTACCTGCACGAGCACGAGAACAAGGACCTGCTGCGCTTCATCACCTGCGGCAGCGTCGATGACGGCAAGTCGACCCTGATCGGCCGGCTGCTCCACGACTCCAAGATGATCTTCGACGATCAGCTTGCGGCGATCACCCAGGCCTCGAAGAAGAGCGGCACCACCGGCGAGGAGGTCGACCTGGCGCTGCTGGTCGACGGCCTGCAATCCGAGCGCGAGCAGGGCATCACCATCGATGTGGCCTACCGCTTCTTCTCCACCGACCGACGCAAGTTCATCATCGCCGACACCCCGGGGCACGAGCAGTACACCCGCAACATGGCCACCGGCGCCTCCAATGCGAGCCTCGCCATCATCCTTGTCGATGCGCGCCACGGCGTGCAGACCCAGACCCGCCGGCACAGCTTCATTGCCGACCTGCTGGGCATCCAGCACCTGGTCGTGGCGGTCAACAAGCTCGACCTGGTGGACTACTCCGAGGCGCGCTTCGAGGAGATCGTCGCCGAGTACCAGGCGATCGCCGAGAAGCTCTCCGCCCGGGACATCCGCTTCGTGCCGATCTCGGCCCTCAAGGGCGACAACGTGGTCAACCCAAGCGAGCGCATGCCCTGGTACTCCGTCGACGGCAAGCCGGGACCGACGCTGCTCGAGCTGCTGGAGACGGTGGAGGTGAGCCGTGACCGCAACCTCACCGACCTGCGCCTGCCGGTGCAGATCGTCAACCGCCCCGACCTCGACTTCCGCGGCTATGCCGGCACCCTGGAGGCGGGACTGCTGCGCCCCGGCCAGGCCGTCAAGGTGCTGCCGTCGGGCAAGCGCTCCATGGTCGAGCGCATCGTGACCTGGGAGGGCGACCTGGAGGAGGCCTTTCCCGGTCAGGCGATCACCGTGACCCTCGCTGATGAGCTCGATATCTCACGGGGGGACTGGATCGTCGCCGATGGTGCCGAGGTGGCGCTCTCCCACGCCTTCGAGGCGGACATCGTGTGGATGCACGAAGAGCCTCTCGCGCCCGGCCGTCAGGTCGATATCCGCCTGGCGGGACGCTCGGTGGCGGGGCAGGTGAGTGCCATCGACTATCAGGTGGACGTCAATACCCTGGAGCGCCATCCCGCCGAGAGGCTCGATCTCAACGCCATCGCCCGCTGCCGGGTAGCGCTGACCGCCGAGGTGGCGCTGGATGAATACGCGCGCAGCCCCGGCACCGGCAGCTTCATCGTCATCGACCGGCTGACCAACGTTACCGTGGGGGCGGGGATGATCCGCAGCGTCGTGGAAGGTGAGGGCGAGTCGGCGAGTGCCACCGAGGTGGACTGGGCTGGCTTCGAACTGGAGCTCAATGCCTTGGTGCGCCGCTACTTCCCCCACTGGGAGGCGAAGGACCTGCGTGAGCTTCTGAAGTAGCAATACCGCGACTCAACTCAATCGCGGTTGCCCATGTCGCGCCCCCTCGAGGGCCTGTCGCCGGAACAGCCTTGAGCGATACCGGACAGTGGCCACCGGGGAAACCGGCTCTGGTAGGCTGTGTCCAAAGCGACATAGCCGCTCCGGAGCCAACCCCTGATGATTTTTCTCGCCCTTGCCCTGTTGCTGGCCCTGTTCCTGCTGCCCAACGTCTGGGCCCAGTGGGTGCTCAAGCGTCATGCCCGTGGCCGTGACGACTACCCCGGCACCGGCGCGGAGCTGGCTGACCACCTGCTGCGCCGGCTGGGCATCGAGGGGGTCAAGGTGGAGCCCACCGAGCAGGGTGACCACTACGACCCCGTGGCGCGCCGTGTGCGGCTCTCGCCGTCGGTCTATGGCGGCCGCTCGCTCACCGCGGTCACGGTGGCGGCCCACGAGGTGGGCCACGCCATCCAGCACCACCGGGGCTATGCGCCGCTGCTGGCGCGTTCGCGGCTGGTGGCTGTGGCCCAGAAGGCCGAGAAGCTCGGAGCGCTGTTGATGATGGCGGCTCCGTTCCTGTTCCTGCTCACCCGCCTGCCCGGCGGCCTCGCCATCGTGGTCGTCGCGGCGGTGATCAGCTTCGGCACCGCGGCGCTGGTGCACCTGGTGACTCTGCCGGTCGAGTTCGACGCCAGCTTCCAGCGCGCCTTGCCGCTGCTCAAGGAGTACATCCCGCCGGGCGACATGGCCGGCGCCCGCCATGTGCTGACTGCCTGTGCCTTCACCTATGTGGCGGCGTCGCTGTCCAGCATCCTCAACCTGGGCCGCTGGTTGGTGATCCTGCGGCGTTGACATCCTGGTGGCTGAATGTAATAACTAAGTAATTACTTTTGGCGGGCCTGTTGGTAGGAGGGAAAAATGCGGACGCACCTTAGAAAGATCGGTAACTCGAAGGGAGTGCTGATTCCGGCCGCCATGCTGGCCGAGCTGGGTGTCAGCGATGAAGTTGAGATTCATCTTGAGGGGCAGCGGCTGGTAGTGGAACCGATCAAGCAGCCGCGACGCCAATGGTTCAGCGGTTATGATGCCAGCCGCGACGATGCCGTTTGGGAAGACCTTGTAGAGGTAGAAGCCGGCGAGGATGAGTGGCAGTGGTAGGTCGTGATATTCGCCGCGGTGAGGTCTATTGGGTCAACCTTGATCCCACGGTAGGCAGCGAGATTCGCAAGACCCGTCCGGCGCTGGTTATTTCACCAGATGACATGAATAGTGTACTTCCCAGGGTCATCGTGGCGCCTGTCACCAGCAAGGGACAGCCACTCGGCTGCCGGCCCACCCTTAGCTTTCAGGGGAAGCCGGCAAGAATACTGCTTGATCAGCTCCGTTGCATCGACAAGCGCCGGGTCCTGGACAGAATGGGAGACATTCCGCCTTCCATCTGGCATGCCACCCTCCTGGAGATGTTCGAGTAGACTTGGTTCCTCTCAACTCACCCGATTGGCGATGATCACCGCGCGGCGCGGGGCGGGGTAGCCTTCCCGGGTCAGAGACGGGTCGCCGGGGTCCAGGAAGTCGGCCAAGGACTGGAAGGTCATCCACTCGGTGGTGCGTTGCTCCTCTGTCGTCGTCGGTGCCTCGTCGACCACCCGCACGTTGGTAAAGCCACAGCGCTCGAGCCATTGGCAGAGGGCGGCGGAGGAGGGCAGGAAGTAGACGTTGGGCATGGCAGCGTAGCGCTCCCCGGGCAGCAGCACCTTGGTGGCATCGCCCTCGACGACCAGGGTCTCCAGCACCAGCTCGCCACCGGGACGCAGGGCGCCGCGGAGCTGCAGCAGGTGCTCCAGCGGCGAGGGTCGGTGGTAGAGCACTCCCATGGAGAACACCGTATCGAAGAAGCCGAGCTCCTCGGGGACCTCCTCGATGCCCACCGGCAGGAAGTGGGTGCGCTGGTCGTCGGCGTCGCCGACGAAGTGGCGTACCGCCCGGAACTGCCAGAAGAAGCGCGGCGAGGGGTCGATCACTAACACGAAGGAGGCCCCTGCCCCCGCCATGCGCCAGGCGTGGTAGCCGCTGCCGCCGCCCACATCGAGCATCTTCCTGCCCGCCATCGGTGCCAGGTGGGGGGCGACACGCTGCCACTTCCAGTCGGAGCGCCACTCGGTATCGATCGGGATGCCGCCAAGTGAGAAGGGACCCTTGCGCCAGGGGGCGAGCTTGCCGAGCAGGTTCTCGCACTGGCGGCGCCGGCTGTCGGAAAGGTCGCATTCCACCGTGATGGTATCGGTATCCAGGCGCACCTCGCGCTCCTCCGGCAACGGGGGCAGTTTGGCCACCGCCTTCTCCCAGGCGGGAAGGTCACCGTAGCGGCGGCGATCGAGCCCGCGGGCGAGCTGCTCGGGCAGCCGGGCCAGCCAGGTATCGAGGCCCTGATCGAGGAAGGCCCGGTAGAGGTCGCGGTGTTCGGCGGGTATCGGCACCCTCAGGTCTCCTGTGACGTGGGGGAGGCGGTGTCCCTGAAGGCCTCGTTCTTGAACGCCCCGTCCTTGAACGCCCCGTCCTTGAATGCCACCACGGAGGCGAAGTTGAGCAGCTGGAACCAGGTATGGCTGCGCGAGAAGCCGGCCCTGGCCAGGCGGGCGTGGTGCGCGTCCAGGGTGTCGGGGACCAGCACGTTCTCCAGCGCCGTGCGCTTCTGGCTGATCTCCAGGTCGCTGTAGCCGTTGGCGCGCTTGAAGTCGTGGTAGCGCTCCACCAGCCAGGCGTTCTCCTGTTCGTCGCAGGCCTGGATCTTCTCCGAGAGCACCAGCACGCCGCCGGGCTCCAGCGCCTCGAAGAGCCGGGTCATCAGCGCCTCGCGGTCCTCCGGGGGCAGGAACTGCAGGGTGAAGTTGAGCACGATCATGCCGGCCGGCTGGTAATCGAGGCGCCGGATGTCGCCCTCGAGTACCTCCATGGCATGCTCGGGGCACTCGGCGGTCAGGGTCTCCCGGGCGCGGGCCACCATGGCCGGCGAGAGGTCCACACCGGTGTAGCGAAAGGCGTCCGGGGCGAGCTGGCCGGCCAGGGCCAGGCCGCCGGCGCCCAGCGAGCAGCCCAGGTCGTAGACCCGGGCGCCGTGACGCAGGTGGCGGCGGGCGATCAGCCCCAGCATGCCGAGTATCTGCCCGTAGCCCGGCACCGAGCGACGGATCATGTCGGGGAAGCAGGCGACTACCCGCTCGTCGAAGGAGAATCGTGCCACCCGGTCGAGGGGTGTCGAAAAGATCGCGTCACGGTAAGATGCGTCACTCATCGTCGAGCCAGTCATGCAGGGAAATCCGTCATTCTACGTTGTGATGTAGGGAGGTGCACGGAGGCCCGTTCATACGACGTCCAAGGAGGAGCCATGATCGATCAGACCCCCGCCTGGCAGGCTTTGCAGGCGCATGCCAATACCCTGGGCCAGACCCATCTGCGCGAGCTGTTCGCGGCGGAGCCGGATCGCCAGCCGCGCTTCACCCGCCACGCCGCGGGTCTCACCCTGGACCTCTCCAAGCAGCGCTGGTCCGCCGAGACCCTGGAACACCTGCTGGCGCTGGCCGAGCAGGCCGAGGTGCCCGCCGCCATTGGCCGGCTGCTCGACGGCGAGCGGGTCAACGTCAGCGAGGATCGCCCGGCGCTGCATACTGCCCTGCGCCTGCCCGCCGATGCTTCCCTGGTGGTGGAGGGCGAGGATCTGGTGCCCGGGGTGCATCGCACTCTGGAGCGCATGGCCGCCATGGTGGAGCGCTTCCACGCTGGGCAGTGGCGCGGCGCCACCGGCAGGGCGATTCGTGATGTGGTCAATCTGGGGGTGGGTGGCTCCGATCTGGGTCCGTTGATGGTGACCCACGCCCTGTCCGACTATCGCCCGGATGACGTACATCCCGTCGAGGTGCACTTCGCCTCCACCATGGACGGCTCCCAGCTGGCCGACTACCTGCGGCGGCTCAACCCCGAGACCACGCTCTTCGTGCTGTCGTCGAAGTCCTTCACCACCATCGACACCCTCTCCAACGCCAATACCGCCCGCGACTGGCTGATGGGGCGCCTGGCGGGAGCGGAGGGCGTCGACGCCGAGCTGATCATGCGTCAGCACTTCATCGGCGTCTCGGCCAGCGCCGAGAAGATGGGCGAGTGGGGCATCGACCCGGCCCACCGTCTCGAGTTCTGGGAGTGGGTCGGCGGGCGCTATTCGCTGTGGGGGGCGATCGGCCTGCCCATCGCGCTGATGGTGGGCATGGACAACTTCCGCGCCCTGCTGGCCGGCGCTCATGCCATGGATCGCCACTTTCGCGAGGCGCCCCTGGCCGATAATCTGCCGGTGCTGCTGGCCCTGGCGGGGATCTGGAACGCCAACTTCCTGGATATCCGCGCCCACTCCATCCTGCCCTACGACGGCCGCCTGGAGTACTTCGCCGCCTATCTCGAACAGCTGGAGATGGAGTCCAACGGCAAGTCGGTGACCCACGATGGTCGCGAGGTGAACTACGCCACCTGCCCGGTGCTGTGGGGGCAGCTCGGCCCCAACGCCCAGCACGCCTTCTACCAGCTGCTGCACCAGGGCACCCAGGCGGTGGAGTGCGACTTCATCGCCCCGCTCAGGCGCTATGATGATGTGGAAGATTCTGCCACTCGCGAGCACCTCAAGGGCCAGCACCGGCTGACGCTGGCCAACTGCTTCGCCCAGTCCAGGGTGCTGA
Organism: Halomonas sp. G15; assembly: GCF_021282295.1. Classification (NCBI taxonomy): domain Bacteria; kingdom Pseudomonadati; phylum Pseudomonadota; class Gammaproteobacteria; order Oceanospirillales; family Halomonadaceae; genus Halomonas; species Halomonas sp. G15. Next base: position 61,432 of record NZ_JAJSPA010000010.1, read on the forward strand.
TGCTGGGCGACGACGCCATCGCCGATGATGGCCCGCGTCCGGGCCACAAGCGCTATCGTGGCAACCAGCCCTCCAGCACCCTGCTGCTCGACGAGCTCACCCCGGCCACTCTGGGGTCGCTGATCGCGCTCTACGAGCACAAGGTATTCGTCCAGGCCACCATCTGGGGCATCAACCCTTTCGACCAGTGGGGCGTTGAACTGGGCAAGAAGATTGCCGGGGAGACCCAGCGTATCCTCGAGAGCCACCAGGGCCTCGCGTCCATGGATGCCTCCACCCGGGCGCTGATCGAGGCGGCCTGGGCGGCGGAGGGAGAGTCTCCATGATGCTGGCTACCCATACAGGTGTTGCGGTATGCTGAGCGAGCCACGGCGGGGGCGTGTGGCCAGCGGCGTGCTCTATTTGCATGGCTTCAACAGCGGTGCCGCCTCGCCCAAGGGAGTGCTGATGCGCCGTGCCTGCGAGGCCCTGGGAGTGCCCTGTATTACCCCCCAGCTGCCGCACCGTCCCGGTGCGGCGCTGGCACTGGCCGAATCGCGCCTGGCCGAGCTGGGGGAGCGCCCGCTGGTCGCGGGCAGCTCGCTGGGAGGCTTCCTGGCCACCTGCCTGGCCGAGCGCCACGACCTCGATGGCGTGCTGATCAACCCGGCGGTGCGCCCGGCGGACCTGGTGGCCGAATGGGTGGGCGAGCGCTTCGCCAACGAGCATACCGGCGAGCGCTTCACCATCGGCCGCCAGCACCTGGCCGAGCTGGCGGCGCTGACGCCCGAGGCGGTCACCCCGGAGCGCTACCTGCTGCTGCTGGGCAGCGCCGATGAGGTGCTCGACCCGGCGCATGCCTTCACGCTCTATCGCGGCGCGCGGACCCTGCTGCACCCCGGGGCCGACCACGCCTTCACGGTGCTCTCCCGGCACTTGCCGGCGGTGCTGGCCCATGGCGGCCATGCCTTGCCGCCGGAGTGGCAGGCCAGCCAACACTAAGGAACCGGACGACTCATGACGCAATACAGTGCCAGTTCGATCGAGGTGCTATCCGGCCTGGAGCCGGTGCGCAAGCGCCCGGGCATGTACACCGACACCAGCCGTCCCAACCACCTGATCCAGGAGGTGGTCGACAACAGCGTCGACGAGGCGCTGGCCGGCCACGCCAGCCAAGTCAGCGTGCGCCTGTTCGAGGATGGCGGCATCGAGGTCTCCGACGACGGCCGCGGCATGCCCATCGATATCCACCCCGAGCATGGCGTCTCCGGGGTGGAGCTGATCCTTACCCGGCTCCACGCCGGTGGCAAGTTCTCCAACGCAAGCTACAAGTTTTCCGGCGGCCTCCACGGGGTCGGCGTGTCGGTGGTCAACGCGCTCTCCCGGCGCCTCGAGGTGGAGGTGCTGCGCGACGGCAGCCGCCACGCCGTCGCCTTCGAGCACGGCGAGCCGGTCTCCAAGCTGGCGGTGGTCGGCAGCGTGGGCAAGCGCAATACCGGAACCGTGCTGCGCTTCTGGCCGGAGCCGAGCTACTTCGACAGTCCGCGCCTGGCCGTGGGGCGCCTGAAGCACCTGCTGCGCGCGAAGGCGGTGCTCTGCCCGGGGCTCAAGGTGAGCCTGGTGGAGGCCGATGGTACCGAGAGCGAGTGGCAGTACGCCGATGGCCTGCGTGACTACCTGGCCCAGGCCACCGACGGTTATGAGGTGCTGCCTGCCGCGCCCTTCATCGGCCACTTCGCCGACGACGAGCACGGGGTGGACTGGGCGATCCAGTGGCTCCCCGAGGGCGGCGAGCCGCTTCTGGAGAGCTACGTCAACCTGATTCCCACGCCCCAGGGGGGCACCCACGTCAATGGCCTGCGCGCCGGCCTGCTCGAGGCGCTTCGCGAGTTCTGCGAGTACCGCAGCCTGCTGCCGCGGGGGGTCAAGCTGACCGCCGAGGACCTCTGGGAGCGGGTCGCCTACGTGCTCTCGGTGAAGATGCTCGACCCCCAGTTCGCCGGCCAGACCAAGGAGCGCCTCTCCTCGCGCACGGTGGCGGGGTTCGTCTCCGGGGTGGTCAAGGACGCCTTCTCGCTGTGGCTCAATCAGCATGTGGACCAGGCCGAGGCGTTGGCCGAGCTGGTGATCAGCGCCGCCCAGCGTCGCCAGAAGAGCTCGAAGAAGGTGGCGCGCAAGAAGGTCACCCAGGGCCCGGCGCTGCCCGGCAAGCTGGCCGACTGCTCCGGCCAGGATCCGGCGCAGAGCGAGCTGTTCCTGGTGGAGGGCGATTCCGCCGGCGGCAGTGCCAAACAGGCGCGCAACCGCGAGAGCCAGGCGATTCTGCCGCTGCGCGGCAAGATCCTGAATACCTGGGAGGTGGAAAGCCACGATATCTACGGCTCCCAGGAGGTCCACGACATCGCCGTGGCCATCGGCATGGACCCGGGCAGCGACGACCTGTCCAAGCTGCGCTACCACAAGATCTGCATCCTCGCCGATGCCGACTCCGACGGCCTGCATATCGCCACCCTGCTGTGCGCACTCTTCGTGCGCCACTTCCCGGCGCTGGTGGACGCCGGCCACGTCTTCGTGGCCATGCCGCCGCTCTACCGCATCGACCTGGGCAAGGAGGTCTTCTACGCCCTGGACGAGAGCGAGAAGTCGGCGATCCTGCGCAAGCTGGAGGGCAAGCGGGGCACCGTGAACGTGCAGCGCTTCAAGGGCCTGGGCGAGATGAGCCCGCTGCAGCTGCGCGAGACCACCATGGCGGTGGAGACTCGCCGCCTGGTGCAGCTCACCCGCGAGGTCGGTGACGGCACCATGGAGATGATGGACATGCTGCTGGCCAAGAAGCGCGCCTCCGACCGCAAGAGCTGGCTCGAGGACTACGGCAATCTGGCGGACATCGAGGTGTAACCCCCTATGACCATGGATATCCAGGTAGCGGAGGGCGACGTCGAACGCCTCTCGCTGCGCGAGTACACCGAGAAGGCGTATCTCGACTATTCGATGTACGTCATCCTCGACCGGGCGCTGCCGCATATCGGCGACGGCATGAAGCCGGTGCAGCGGCGCATCGTCTACGCCATGCGCGAGCTGGCCCTCAATGCCAGCGCCAAATACAAGAAGTCGGCGCGTACCGTCGGCGACGTGCTGGGCAAGTTCCATCCCCACGGCGACAGCGCCTGCTACGAGGCGATGGTGCTGATGGCCCAGCCGTTCAGCTACCGCTACCCGCTGGTGGATGGCCAGGGTAACTGGGGCAGCCCCGACGACCCCAAGTCGTTTGCCGCCATGCGCTACACCGAGGCGCGGCTGTCGAAGTTCGCCGAGGTGCTGCTGGCCGAGTTGGGCCAGGGGACCGTGGACTGGACCCCGAACTTCGATGGCACCATGAACGAGCCGGTGGTGCTGCCGGCGCGCCTCCCCCACGTGCTGCTCAACGGCGGCACCGGCATTGCCGTGGGCATGGCCACCGATATCCCGCCCCACAACGTGAACGAGGTGGTCGAGGCCACCTGTCACCTGCTGCGTCACCCCGAGGCCACCACCGCGGACTTGGTCCAGCATCTGCCGGCACCGGACTTTCCCACCGAGGCGGAGATCATCACGCCCCGCGCGGACCTGCGGAAGCTCTACGAGAGCGGGCGTGGCTCGGTGAAGCTGCGCGCCCGCTACGTGATGGAGGAGGGCAGCATCGTGGTGACTGCGCTGCCCTACCAGGTCAGCGGGGCCAAGATCCTCGAGCAGATCGCCGCCCAGATGCAGGCCAAGAAGCTGCCCATGGTGGCCGACCTGCGCGACGAGTCGACCCATGAGGAGCCGACCCGGCTGGTGATCGAGCCGCGCTCCAACCGCGTCGATATCGAGGCGCTGATGGCGCACCTGTTCGCCACCACCGACCTCGAGAAGAACATCCGCGTCAACATGAACGTGATCGGTCTCGATGGCCGCCCGCGAGTGATGGCGCTGCCCGACCTGCTCGGCGAGTGGCTGCGCTTCCGGCGCTCCACGGTGCGTCGGCGCCTGGAGCATCGCCTGGGCAAGGTGGAGGATCGCCTGCACCTGCTCGAGGGCCTGCTGATCGCCTACCTCAACATCGACGAGGTGATCCGCATCATCCGCGAGGAGGATGCCCCCAAGCCTGCGTTGATGGAGGCCTTCGGTCTCAGCGACCGCCAGGCCGAGGCGATCCTCGAGCTGCGCCTGCGCCACCTGGCCAAGCTCGAGGAGATGAAGATCCGCGGCGAGCAGGAGGAGCTCGAGGCCGAGCGCGCACGCCTCCAGGAGCTGCTCGGCAATGAGGCCAAGCTCACCGACCTTATCGAGGAGGAGCTGCGCGATGCCGCCGAGGCCCATGGCGATTCCAGACGCTCGCCCATCGTCGAACGCGAGGAGGCCCGGGCGCTCTCCGAAGTGGAGCTGGTGGGCGCCGACCCGGTCACCGTGGTGCTCTCCGAGAAGGGCTGGATCCGCAGCGCCAAGGGCCACGAGATCGACCCCGCCGGGCTCTCCTACAAGGCCGGAGACCGCTTCGCGCTGGCCGCCCGGGGCAAGACCAACCAGCCGCTGGTGCTGCTCGATGACACCGGCCGCGCCTATACCCTGCAGGCCCACAACCTCCCCAGCGCGAGGGGGCAGGGCGAGCCGGTGACCAGCCGGGTCAACGTGGTCGCCGGTGCCCATATGGCCGGAGTGATGCTGGCACCGCCGTCCACCCGCTACCTGCTCGGCTCCGACGGCGGCTATGGCTTCGTGGCCCGGCTCGAGGAGCTGGTCGGCAAGAACAAGTCCGGCAAGTCGGTGCTGACGGTGCCCAAGGGGTGCAACGTGCTGCCGCCGGTGGCGGTACCGGAGGGCGAGGGGGCGCTGGTCGCGGCGGTCTCCAACGAGGGGCGCCTGCTGCTCTTCCCGCTGGCGGAGTTGCCGGAGATGGCCAAGGGCAAGGGCAACAAGATGATCGATATTCCGGGCCCACGGGCGGCGCGGCGCGAGGAGTTCGTGCGCGACCTGGTGGTGCTGCCGGAGGGCGCGGCGCTGGTGGTGCACGCCGGCAAGCGCCACCTGACACTCAAGGCCGACGATCTCGCGTATTATCTCGGCGAGCGCGGCCGGCGCGGCAGCAAGTTACCCCGCGGGCTGCAGAAGGTCGACAGGTTGGAAGCGTTGAACGGCGACAGCTGACAAGATGGTGCCGCGGCGCCGGATCAGCCGCGGAAACGAGAGAGCTCCTGAGGCAACCATGACACGACGAATCCTGATCCGCGCCACCGGCGCGGCACAGCCGGGCCAGCTGGCCGGCCTGGGCAGGGCCCTGGCCGCCAGCGGCGCGAGGCTGCTGGACATCAACCAGAGCGTGACCTTCGGCATGCTCTCCCTGGAGGCCCTGGTGGGGCTCGAGCGGGAGGCCGATCTCGAGGCGGCGCTCTCGGCGGCAGGGGACGAGCTGGGCCTCGACGTCCAGGCGATCCAGGTTGCCGCCGAGGACTACCAGCGCTGGAGCAGCCAGGCCAGCCAGCCGCGGCTGATCCTGACCCTGCTGGCGCCGCACCTGCCCGCCGGGATCCTGGCCGAGGTGGGGGCGCTCACCGCCGAGCATGGCCTGACCGTGGAGCTGATCCACCGCCTCTCCGGCCGCGAGCCGCTGGACGGCGGTGTGCCCGGTGAGCGTGATGCCATCCAGGGTGCCTGCGTGGAGTGCTGGCTGCGCGGAGAGGAGGTGGACCTCGACGCCCTGCGCGAGAAGGCGCTGGCGCTGGGCGCCATGCACGGCGTGGATATCGCCATCCAGGAGGACTCCATCTGGCGCCGCCACCGCCGCCTGGTGTGCTTCGACATGGACTCCACCCTGATCCAGGCCGAGGTGATCGACGAGCTGGCGCGCCGCCACGGCGTCTATGACGAGGTGGCCGAGGTCACCGAGCGGGCGATGCGCGGCGAACTGGACTTCCAGCAGAGCTTCCGCGAGCGCATGGCCAAGCTTGCCGGCCTCGACGAGTCGGTGCTGGCCGAGATTGCCGAGTCGCTTCCGCTGATGGATGGCGTCGAGCGGCTGATGGCCCAGCTCAAGCGCCTGGGCTACCGCACGGCGATCCTCTCGGGCGGCTTCACCTACTTCGCCCGCCACCTGCAGGAGAAGCTCGGCTTCGACGAGATCCACGCCAACGAGCTGGTGATCGAGAACGGCAAGGTGACCGGCGAGGTCCGCGAGCCGATCCTCGACGCCGACCGCAAGGCAGAGCTGCTGCGCGAGATCGCCGCACGCGAGGGGCTTGCCATGGAGCAGACCATCGCCGTGGGCGATGGCGCCAACGACCTCAAGATGCTCGCTGCCGCCGGGCTCGGCATCGCCTTCCGCGCCAAGCCCCTGGTGCGCGTCCAGGCGCGCCACTCCATCTCGACGCTGGGGCTCGATGCGGTGCTCTACCTGATCGGTTATCGCCAGGGTGACCTGGAGGAGTCAGCGTCGTGAGCTCGGTCTTCGAGGCATGGCGCGACCGTTTCGAGCGGCTGCGCGCCAACAAGCTGTTCGAGACCGCGGTCATCGCCATCATCATCATCTCGGCGCTGCTGATCGGCGCCAAGACCTACGAGGAGACCAATCGCTTCCAGCAGTGGCTGCTGGCCCTGGACGTGGCGGTGACGGTGTTCTTCCTGGTGGAGATCCTGATCCGCATGGCCGCGGAACGGCGCCTGCGGGACTTCTTCCGTCGCGGCTGGAACATCTTCGACTTCCTGATCGTCACCGCCAGCCTGATCCCCCTGGACGATTCGGAGATGGTGCTGCTGGCGCGGCTGCTGCGCATCTTCCGGGTGCTGCGCCTGGTCTCGATGATCCCCGAGCTGCGCCTGCTGATGGCGGCACTGGTCAAGTCGATCCCGCGCATGGGCTATGTGGCGCTGCTGATGTTCATCATCTTCTACATCTATGCGGCCATCGGCAGCTTCCTGTTCGCGGACATCGATGAATTCCTGTGGGGCAATATCTCCATCGCCATGCTCACGCTGTTCCGCATCGCCACCTTCGAGGACTGGACCGACGTGATGTATGCCACCCAGGAGGTGTATGCCTGGAGCTGGATCTACTACCTGACCTTCATCTTCCTCACCGCGTTCATCTTCCTCAACATGATGATCGGCATCGTGCTCGACGTGATGCAGAAGGAGAGCGTGCAGATGGAGATCGAGAGCGGCGAGGGGGAGGCCGCCGAGCTCCACGGCCTGCGCAGCGACGTGCGCGAGCTGCGTGACCAGCTGACCCGCATGGAGGCACTGCTGGAGCGACGGAGTTGACAACGCCCTCCAGGCCTGATTTTCTAGGGGTATGAACCTGACCGCGTACGACCTCGACCTACGACTACTAGCGCTAGCCTGAGCGCTGGCGATGCCGCCTGCATCGCCGAGTCACTGCTCCCCTGTTGGAGCCCCGGTCGTCAAGAGGTCGTACCATGTCATCCATCCCCGTCGTCACAGCTTGTTTCCAGGTCGCACCGGTATCGCCCCAGCGGGGCGCTGCCTGCCGCACCGTGATCTTTCATGCAGCGCCCCGACCGGCTCCCCGCCGTCGGGGCGCTGCCGTTTCCGAACGCCAGCACGCCTGACGCCCCGTATCCAGAGGAGAACGCCGCCATGATGCTCGACAATCCCGCCGCCAAGTATCGCCCCTTCGTCGCCGTGGACCTGCCCGACCGCCAGTGGCCCAATCGCCGCATCGAGCAGCCGCCCATCTGGACCAGCGTCGACCTGCGCGACGGCAACCAGTCGCTGATCGACCCCATGGATCAGGAGCGCAAGCAGCGCCTCTTCGACCTGCTGGTGAAGGTCGGCTTCAAGGAGATCGAGGTCGGCTTCCCCTCCGCCTCCCAGACCGACTATGACTTCGTGCGCTCGCTGATCGAGAATGAGCGCATTCCCGAGGATGTCACCATCCAGGTGCTGACCCAGGCCCGCGACCACCTGATCGATCGCACCTTCGAGGCCCTCAAGGGGGCGAAGAACGCCATCGTCCATGTCTACAACGCCACCGATCCGATGTTCCGCCGCGTGGTATTCGGTGTCGACAAGCCCGAGTGCATCCAGATCGCCGTGGATGCCACCGCGCGTATCCGTCAGCGCATGGAGGAGTCCCCCGAGACGAACTGGACCTTCCAGTACTCGCCGGAGCTGTTCACCACCACCGAGATGGAGTTCGCCCGGGAGATCGTCGAGGCGGTCATGGACACCTTCGGCGCCAGCGCCGAGAAGAAGATGATCGTCAACCTGCCGGCCACGGTGGAGGTCGCCACTCCCAACAACTACGCCGACCAGATCGAATGGTTCTGCCGCAACATCAAGGATCGTGAGGCGCTGATCGTCAGCGTGCATCCCCACAATGACCGCGGCACCGGCGTTGCTGCCGCCGAGATGACGCTGATGGCCGGCGCCGATCGCGTCGAGGGCACCCTGTTCGGCAACGGCGAACGGACCGGCAACGTGGATATCGTCACCCTGGCGATGAACATGTACACCCAGGGGGTGCACCCGGGGCTCGACTTCTCGAATATCACCCCGGTCATGCGCGAGGTAGAGTACTGCAATCAGCTGCCGGTACATCCGCGCCACCCCTATGTGGGCGACCTGGTGTTCACCGCCTTCTCCGGCTCGCATCAGGATGCCATCAAGAAGGGCATGGCCGAGCGCCGCGCCCACCCCGAGGCCGTCTGGGACGTGCCCTACCTGCCCATCGACCCGCTGGACGTGGGCCGCAGCTACGAGGCGGTGATTCGCGTCAACAGCCAGTCGGGCAAGGGTGGCGTCTCCTACCTGCTGGAGCAGGAGCACGGCATCGAGCTGCCGCGCCGCCTCTCCATCGAGTTCAGCCAGGTGGTGCAGGAGGTGGCCGACCGCACGGGCAAGGAGATCACCTCACAGATGATCTACCAGGCCTTCGCCGACGAGTACCTCGAGCAGACCTCGCCCTTCGGACTGGTCAGCCATCGCCTCTCCTCGGAGCCCGACAGCCCGACGGTCACCCTTGAGGCCACCATCGAGGAGCGCGGCGAGCGGCGTACCCTCCAGGGGCAGGGCAACGGCCCGCTGGCTGCCTTCATCAAGGCGCTGGCCGCCGCCGGCCATGACGTGGAGATCATCGATTACCACGAGCACTCCCGTGGCCAGGGCTCGGATGCCGAGGCGATCGCCTACGTGGAGGTGCGCATCGACGGTGAGGCGGTGTTCGGCGTGGGCACCGACGAGAGCATCACCAGCGCCTCCATGAAGGCGGTGATGAGCGCCATCAACCGCAAGCTGTCCACCCAGGCGCCGGCGGCCAATGTGACTGCCGCCTCACTGGCGTGAACGGCCTCCTGTAGGAGCCCGACTTGTCGGGCGATTGGCGCCGCAGGCGCCCGGCGGTGTCGCCCAGAGCCGATGGCTGCTGCCAGGGAGGCCTACGGCCTCCATCGCCCAATGAATTGGGCTCCTACAAGGGCGTCTTGCTCCCTTCGCCGGGGATCTCCCTGACCAGCCGCGGCATCAGGAATCCCGGCAGCAGCTCCCTGAGGCCCGCGACCAGTTCGCGGGCCTCGTCGTCCGGGACGTCGAAGTGGGCCGCGCCGGCTACCGGGTCGAGCACATGCAGATAGTAGGGCAGCACGCCGGCTTCGAAGAGCCGTTCGGAGAGCGTGGCCAGCGCCGCCACCGAGTCGTTGACCCCGCGCAGCAGCACGCTCTGGTTGAGCAGGGTCACCCCGGCTTCGCGCAGGCGGGCACAGGCGGCGATGACGGCGTCATCGATCTCGTTGGCGTGGTTGATATGCAGCACGATCACCTTCTGCAGGCGGGTGCCTCCAAGCCAGGCGAGCAGGGTGTCGTCGATGCGCTGGGGGATCACCACCGGCAGGCGGGTATGAATCCGCAGGCGCGTCAGGTGGGGTATCTCCTCCAGGCGCGCCACCAACCAGGCGAGACGCCGATCGCTGGCGGCCAACGGGTCGCCGCCGGAGAGGATCGCCTCATGGATGGTGGTGTCGTCACGTAGGGTGTCGAGGGTCGCCTCCCACTGGGCCATGGAGGGGGAGTTCTCGGCGTAGGGGAAGTGGCGACGGAAGCAGTAGCGGCAGTTCACCGCACAGGCAGGGCTCGCGATCAGCAGCACGCGCCCCGAGTACTTGTGGATCAGCCCCTTGGCCGGGGTATGCGCGGCCTCTTCCAGCGGGTCGGCAACATAGCCTGGCGTGGGCCGGACCTCCTCGTCTAACGGGAGTACCTGACGCAGGAGGGGGTCGTGGGGATCGCCAGGTCGCATGCGCGAAAGGAAGGCCTCCGGCACGCGCACCTCGAAGAGCTCATGGCCAGCCTCTGCCCCGGGCAGCCAGCGCTCGTCCAGCCCCAGGCGGCGACACAGCTCGCGCGGGTCGCGGACGGCGCCGGCCAGCTGGGCCTGCCAGGCGGGCGGCGTAGGACCCCCTCTTCGACCCGTCCCCGGCGCCTCTCGCTGCGAACCTTTCTGGTTGCTTTCTTCGCCTTCGTCGTGACGCTGCAATTGGGCGGGGCTTCGGGTTATCATGCGGCACCAGTCAATGCTGACGAGATTGCGCCTCGTAAGGCATGCCCTCGTCGAAAATCGTTTCCCAGTGCGCCGCCGGGGCTCCGGTGACGCGCTCAAATCCATGGGTGAGTGAAGATGGCGAACTATTCTACCAACGAATTCAAGGCCGGTCTGAAGGTGATGCTCGACGGCGACCCCTGTGCGATCGTCGAGAACGAGTTCGTCAAGCCGGGCAAGGGCCAGGCGTTCAACCGCGTCAAGCTGCGCAACCTGATGACCGGCCGCGTCTGGGAGCGCACCTTCAAGTCCGGCGAGAGCCTGGAAGGCGCCGATGTCCTGGATCTGGATATGGAGTATCTCTATAACGATGGCGAGATGTGGTACTTCATGAAGACCGACGGCTCCTTCGAGCAGTATCCGGTGGAGAAGAAGGCCCTGGGCGACACCGAGAAGTGGCTCAAGGAGCAGGTTGTCTACACCATCACTCTGTGGAACGACAACGCCATCAGTGTGAGCCCGCCCAACTTCATCGAACTCGAGGTGACCGAGACCGACCCCGGCCTGAAGGGCGACACCGCCCAGGGCGGCTCCAAGCCGGCGACCCTCTCCTCCGGTGCCGTGGTGCGTGTGCCACTGTTCATCAACGAGGGCGAGGTCCTCAAGGTGGATACGCGGAGCGGTGAGTACGTCTCCCGCGCCTGATTGCATTTAGCTGCGAGCTGAAAGCGGCGCCGGGGACAGGTCGAAGCGGAGGTCCTATGCCACGGATGGCATCGGTAGCGCCCAGGGATGGGTTTACAGCGCCTCCGCGATGGTCCGACACTTCGGGGCCTGTCGCCGGATAAGCCGCGGCTTTGCACTATGAAGGCCACGCTTATGCGTGGCCTTGGCGATTCTGGAGACCCTGAAGATGATCGACGACTGGCGCCCCACGGCGACCATCGTGACCCTGCGCGAGCGGGCGCGGTTGATTGCCGAGGTGCGCACCTTCTTCGCCGAGCGCGGCGTGCTGGAGGTGGAGACCCCGGTGCTTGGCCATGGCGGCAGCACCGATGTGCATCTCGCGTCGCTATCCGCCGAGGCCACCACGCCTGCCGGGCGCGAGCGGCTGTGGCTGCAGACCTCGCCAGAGTTCGCCATGAAGCGGCTGCTGGCGGCGGGCTCGGGACCCATCTTCCAGCTGGCCCGCTGCTTTCGCGACGGCGAGGTGGGGCGGCGCCACAACATCGAGTTCACCATGCTGGAGTGGTATCGCCCGGGCCTCCCTCTCGCTGCCCTCATCGAGGAGACCGCCGATCTGGTGCGCCGGGTGCTGGGCCGAGAATCGGGGGATGACCCCGTGCCACTCCGGCGGCGCCGCTATCGTGAGCTGTTCCGGGAGGCCCTGGGCATCGACCCCTTCACCGTGCCTATCGAGATGCTGCGCCGGCTGGCGGCGGAGCGGGGCGGACTTGCCATGGACAATGCCCCTCGTGACGACTGCCTCGACCTGCTGATGAGCCTGGTCATCGAGCCGCAGCTGGGGCGGGGCGGGATCGAGGTGGTGGTGGACTACCCGGCGAGCCAGGCGGCCCTGGCCAGGCGCCACCGAGACCCCGAGGACGGGGAGAGGGTGGCCTCGCGGTTCGAGCTCTATCTCGAGGGACTGGAGCTCGCCAACGGCTACGACGAACTCACCGATGCTGCAGAGCAGGCCGCGCGCTTTGCCGAGGACAACGCCACCCGACGGGCGGCGGGGCTGCCGGAGGTAGACGTGGACACGCGCCTGCTGGCGGCACTCGAGCACGGCATGCCGGCGGGCAGCGGCGTGGCGCTGGGCATCGACCGGTTGATCCAGCTGGCGCTGGGCCACGAGGGCGTTGCGGAGGTCATGGCCTTCGCCACGCCGCGCTGCTAAATCGCCCCCAACGACTGCCCCATCTGCACCTTGGCGCCGGGCTCGAGGCCGTCGGCGAAGTCCACCGGCTCACTGAACGCCATCACCACCGTGGAGCCGAGCTTGAAGCGGCCCATCTCCGCGCCCTTCTCGAGCCTGATCGGGGTGTCGAAGCGAATGCGCTGCACGTCACCCTTGGGCAGCGGGGTGATCTGGCCCGCCCATACCGTCTCGATGGCGGCGACGATCATCGCCCCCACCAGCACCATGGCCATCGGCCCCTGCTCGGTATCGAAGTGGCACACCAGACGCTCGTTGCGGGCGAAGAGGCCGGGGACATATTCGGTGGTGGCGGCGTTCACCGAGAAGAGCCGCCCGGGCACATAGACCATCTCGGTCAGGGTGCCGGACACGGGCATGTGTACCCGGTGGTAGTCGCTGGGCGAGAGGTAGACCGTGGCGAAGCTGCCGCCCAGGTAGCGGGTTGCGGCCTCCACGTCGCCACCCAGCAGCGCCTCTGCGGAGAAGCGGTGCCCCTTGGCCTGCATCAACTGGCCCGCCTCGATGGCGCCGAACTGCGAGAGCCGCCCATCGGCGGGGCTGACCACCCCCTCACTAATGGGGCGCACGCCGTCCTTCAGCGCGCGGGTGAAGAAGTCGTTGAAGGTGGCGTAGGCCGTCGGATCCGGCTCGACGGCCTCGGCCATATCCACCCCGAAGCGCCGGATGAAGGTGCGCACCAGGGCATTCTTGATCGCCGGCTGGCGACACTCGGCGAGTCGACCCACCAGCCGGGAGAGCAGGTGGTGGGGCAGGGGGTACTGGATCAGGGCAAACAGCTTGGCTAGGGACAATGCGCGAAGTCTCTAAGGGGAAACGGGGTAATGACGGCTTACTTCTCGATCGGGGTGTCGTCGCGATTGCCCCACTCCTTCCAGGAGCCGGCATAGCCGCGGATCTTCTCGAACCCCAGCGCCTTGCCTACCAGCCAGGTGAAGCCACTGCGGTGGTGGCTCTGGCAGTGGGTGACCACCTCCATGTCCGGGGTCAGGCCCAGCGCCTCGAGTTCGGTGATCAGCTCGGCATAGTCGCGGATGCGCAGGCCGCGCTCGCGGTCCATGGCCTGGGTCCACTCCAGGTTTACCGCGCCGGGAATATGGCCCAGGCGCTTATTCTCGCCCTTCTCGCCGCGATACTCCTCGGGGGAGCGGGCGTCCCATACCGCGAAGCCCTTCTCGTCCAGGCGCTCGACCAGTTCGCTGCGCTCGATCAGCTCCTCGGGCCGGAGGATTTCTGCTTCATACTCGCTGGGAGTGGGCCGACTCGCCTCGCTTTCGAGCGGCTTGCCCGCCTCGCGCCAGGCGTGGATGCCACCGTTGAGGTAGGAGTAGCGGGTGTGGCCGATCAGTTCCAGGGTCCACAGCAGGCGACCCGCCCAGCCACCGCCCTCGTCGTCGTAGGCGACCACGTGGGTGTCCCGGGTCAGGCCCAGCTCGCTGAACAGCGCCGAGAGCTGCTCGACGGTGGGCTCGAGGCAGGGCACCTCGCCTTGGCCGCGCATCAGCCGTGCCTTGTCGAGGAACACCGCGCCGGGCACGTGGCCCTCGGCGTAGCTCTCGGCGCGCATCGGCACGTCGACGATCAGCAGCGAGGCATCGTCGAGATGCTCGGCGAGCTCTTCCGGCTCGACAATCAGTGGCAGCAAGTTGGCTTCGGAACTCATGGGGCTCTCCTTTCCGGTATCAGGGGCTGGCCTGGTGTCAGGTCCTTGGTCTCTGCGCGCCCTCAGCTCGCCTCCAGCGAGTCGAGAATGCGGCGGTAACTGGCGAAGCGCTCGGGATGAATCTCGCCACGTTCCACCGCTTCCAGCAGGGCGCAGCCGGGTTCCTGGCGGTGGCGACAGTCGCGGAAGCGGCAGTGGCCCAGGAAGGGGTGGAACTCGATGAAACCCTCGGTGACCTGCTGCTCGTCGAGGTGGATCAGGCCGAATTCGCGAATTCCCGGGGAGTCGATCAGTTCGGCACCCTCCGCTTCCGGCAGGCGATAGAGCCGTGCGGTGGTGGTGGTATGGGTCCCCTTGCGTGAATCCTTCGACAGTTCGCCGATGCGAAGTTCCTCGTCGGGCAGCAGGCGGTCGATCAGCGACGACTTGCCCACGCCGCTCTGGCCCACGAACACCGAGGTGCGGCCGGCGAGTCGGGCATGCAGGGTGTCGAGGCCCCCTTCACGCTCGGTGGTGGTGGTCACCACCGGGTAGCCCAGTCCCTCGTAGCGGCGCAGCAGCGCCATCAGCTCGCCACCGTCATCGGGCAGCAGGTCGACCTTGTTGAGCACCAGCACCGGAAGGATCCCGGTGGCCTCGGCAGCCACCAGGTAGCGGTCGATCAGGTTGGGATGGGGCTCGGGCTCCACCGCGAAGACGATCAGGATCTGGTCGATATTGGCCGCCACCGGCTTGAGCTGGCCGCGGGCATCGGGGCGTTCGAGCACGCTTGCACGCTCGCCGCGGGCCACCACCACGCCCTCCACGGTGCGTCCCTCGGCATCCGTCCTGCCGCGCCACACCACCCGGTCACCGGTGACCAGGCCCTCGAGGTTGGCGCGCAGGTGGCAGCGTATCACCTCGCCATCGGCGTCCGGTCGCACGTCCAGGGTGCGCCCGAAGTGGGCGATCACACGACCCGGCTGCTCGGGACCGTAGTCCCCCGCGGCGAGCAGCTCGTCCTCCGGGACGTCACGCCGGGTCGCACGCTCGGCGCGTTCGGCCTGGATCTTCTCGATACGCCAGCGCTGCTGGCGGCTCAGCTTGCGTTTGCTCATGAGGCCCTGATGCTCGGTACAATGAAGGCATTGTACTCATCCATGACGCCGGCTGTCGCGAGGTTGCGAGCCGGCCCCGCAGGAGAAGGCTTCCCCATGAGTTCGCAAGCGTCAGCGAAAGACAGCAAGCAGGATCCCCGCAAGCAGCGCCTGGTGTGGATCGATCTGGAGATGACCGGGCTGGACCCGGAGAAGGAGCGCATCATCGAGGTGGCCACCCTGGTCACCGACGCCGAGCTCAACGTGATCGCCGAGGGACCGGTGATTGCGGTCAGGCAGCCCGACGCCCTGCTCGGGGCGATGGACGAGTGGTGCACGAAGACCCACGGCGAGTCGGGGCTGACCGCGCGGGTGCAGGCCAGCGATATCGACACCGCCGAGGCCGAGCGGCGTACCCTGGAGTTTCTGCGCGAGCATGTCGACTCCGGCACCTCGCCGATGTGCGGCAACAGCGTCCATCAGGATCGCCGCTTCCTGGAACGCGAGATGCCCGAGCTGCTGGCCTTCTTCCACTACCGCAACCTGGATGTCTCCACCCTCAAGGAGCTGGCCAAGCGCTGGAATCCCGGCGCCATGGCGGGTTTCAGGAAGCGCAACGTGCACCTGGCCATGGACGACATCAAGGAGTCCATCGCCGAGCTGGCCCACTACCGCGAGACCTTCCTGCGCCTGCCGGGCCAGTGGAGCGACGAGGAGGAATAGGCCTCGTTGGAACAGGCGCGGCTTTTCCGGCGGCGGGTCCGATCGGGGGCGCTGTGAACCCATCCATGGGCGCTACCTCGGCCGTCCCTGGTCCTCGGCCCCCCTCCGGACCAGCCCCCTGCGCCGCTCACTACCGCGGTGTCCTCAAGCGCTAGTGATGACGTTCTGGCGCCTTTCCTGCTGCCTGTCCAGCGCCCAGCGCACGTGCTCGCGAACCAGGTCGGAGGGGTAGGCCAGCCGCGCGCGCAGAGCGGCCTCCACCGCCTCGCTCCAGGGGGCGTTGCCGAGTCCCACCGCCAGGTTGCGCAGCCAGCGCTCATAGCCGATGCGGCGGATCGGGCTGCCGGCGGTCTTGTCCAGGAACTCCTCCTCGCCCCAGGCGAACAGCGACAGCAGACTGGCGCGGTCGAGGTCGTGGCGCGGCGTGAAGTCCTTCTCGGCGGTGGGGGTGGCGAAGCGGGTGAAGGGGCAGACCAGCTGGCAGTCGTCGCAGCCGAACACGCGGTTGCCCATGGCCTCGCGGTAGCGCTCGGGAATCACGCCGAACAGCTCGATGGTCAGGTAGGAGATGCAGGCCCGGGCGTCCACCACGCGGTCCTCGACGATGGCGCCGGTGGGGCAGGCCGTGCGGCAGGCGCTGCAGCTGCCGCAGTGCTCGCGCTCGAAGGGCGGGTCCACCGGCAGCGGCAGGTCGGTATACAGCTCGCCCAGGAAGAACAGCGAGCCGGCCCGGGGGTTGAGCAGCATGGCGTTCTTGCCGACCCAGCCGAGCCCCGCCTTGCGGGCGAGGGCGCGCTCCATCACCGGTGCTGAGTCGACGAAGGCGCGGTAGCCGAAGGGCCCTGCCTCGGCCTCGATCCACTTGGCCAGCGTCGCCAGACGCTTGCGCATCAGCTTGTGATAGTCGCGGCCGGTGGCATAGCGCGATACATAGGCCGTCTCGGGCCGCTCCAGCGTGGCCAGGGTCTCCACCTCGGCGGGCAGGTAGTCCAGGCGCACGCTGATCACCCGTATGGTGCCCGGCACCAGCTCGGCGGGGCGGGTGCGCTTGGTGCCATGCTTGGCCATGAAGCCCATCTCGCCATGCCGGCCGGCATCCAGCCAGCGCGCGAGGCGCGCCTCATCCTCGTGGAGGTCGACATCGGTGATGCCGAGCTGCTGGAAGCCGAGCTCGCCTCCCCAGGCCTTGATGCGCTCGGCCAGGGCATGCAGATCGGGGGCGTCGGCGTGGACAGACGAGGAAGACATGATCGCGGAAACACCGTGCAGGGGGCCTGCGTCACTTGGCGCAAGCCACTAAGGCTTTACACTGTTCGATAAGCGCGTTCATCGAACCATCGCCATGATAAAGCATTGCCACCCGGGAGACACCGCATGGCCGACAGCCATCCTGCCGTATCGCTGCACCCGCTCTACCGTGCCGAGCAGGTGCGTGAGCTCGACCGGCGGACCATCGCCGGTGGCATCGAGGGCTTCGCCCTGATGCAGCGTGCCAGCGCTGCCGCCTGGCAGTGCCTCAGGGAGCGCTGGCCCGAGGTGCGCTCGCTGACGGTGCTGTGCGGCGCCGGCAACAACGGCGGCGATGGCCATGTGCTGGCCGCCCTGGCCGCCGCGGAGGGGCTTGCGGTGCAGCGCATCCTGCTCAAGGAACTCGACGAGCTGAGTGGCGATGCCCGCCGCGCCGCGGATATGGCAACCGCAGCCGGCGTCGGTGCCGACCCCTGGAGTCCTGGCATGGCGTTTTCCGGCCAGCTGCTGGTGGATGCCCTGCTGGGCACCGGTCTCGATGGCGAGGTTCGCGGCGACTTCCGTGAGGCGATCGCGGCGGTCAACGCGAGCGCCAAGCCGGTGCTGGCCATCGATATTCCCTCTGGATTGCATGCCGACAGCGGCGCGGTGCTCGGCGAGGCGGTGCGCGCCGCCGCCACCGTGACCTTTATCGGCGACAAGCTGGGGCTGCATACCGGGGCGGCAGCGGATCATGTCGGCGAGCTCGCCTTTCGGGCGCTCGGTGTGGACGCCCTGGCCGAGGCCGACCTGCTGCCCGTCGCCCGCCTGCTCGATGCCTCCCTGATAGAGGCCTCGCTGCCGCCGCGTGCCCGCACCACCCACAAGGGGGACTGTGGCCATGCGCTGATCCTGGGCGGAGCGCCCGGCTTCGGGGGGGCGGCGCTGCTGGCCGCCGAGGCCTGTGGGCGCCTGGGAGCGGGCAAGGTGAGCCTGGCTACCGCACCCGAGCACGTCACCGCCAGCCTGGTGCGGCGCCCCGAGGTGATGGCCCACGGTGTCCGCGGTGCCGCCGATCTCGGCGCGCTACCCACCCTTGCCGACGTGCTGGTGGCAGGGCCTGGCCTGGGGCAGGGCAGCTGGGGGCAGGGCGTGCTGCAGGCGGCGCTGGCTGCCGGCAAGCCGCTGGTGGTGGATGCCGATGGCCTCAACCTGCTGGCCGCACACTTCGCCGGGATGCGCCGTGAAGACTGGATCCTGACACCGCACCCCGGCGAGGCGGCCCGCCTGCTGGGCTGTACAGCGGCCGAGGTCGAGGCGGATCGCCCCGCGGCGGCGCGGGCGCTGCGCGAGCGCTGGGGTGGCGTGATCATCCTCAAGGGGGCGGGCAGCCTGATCGAAGGCCCCGCAGGGATGGCCGTCTGCCCCTTCGGCAACCCGGGCATGGCCAGCGGCGGGATGGGCGATGCGCTCTCCGGGATGCTCGGCGCCTTGCTGGCCCAGGGAGTGCCCCTGGAAAGCGCCGCCCGGCTGGGCGTGCTGGTGCACGCCCGGGCCGCGGATCTCGCCGTGGCAGAGGCCGGTGAGCGTGGTCTGCTGGCCGGTGATCTGGCATCCTATGCGCGAATTCTGGTCAACCCGACCGTGTGTGATGGCGACGTGTGATGGCAAGGGCGAGGGCGATGCGGCTGCGACTCGATGACGAAGAGAGCCAGGTGGGCCTGGGCGAATGCCTGGGTCGTGCCCTGGAGGGGCGTGGGCGAGTCTATCTCGTCGGTGAGCTGGGGGCCGGAAAGACCACCCTGGCGCGCGGCGTGCTGCGTGCCTATGGCCATCGCGGCGCGGTGAAGAGCCCCACCTACACCCTGGTGGAGCCCTACGAGCTCGATGGGGTGCGGGTCTACCACTTCGACCTCTATCGGCTGGGGGATCCCGAGGAGCTGGAGTTCATCGGTGGTCGCGACCTGCTCGGCGACGACGCCCTGAGCCTGATCGAGTGGCCCGCCCGTGGCGCCGGCTGGTTGCCCGCCCCCGACCTGCGCATCGAGCTTGGCGTGGTCGGCAGTGGCCGAGAGGCCCGGCTGGAGGCGCACAGTGCGCATGGACGAGCCGCCCTGGCCCGCCTGGGCGCCATGCCCGCCGTCGCCGAATGGCGCCTCGCCGATGGTCGTCGCGAGGGGAGTACCCCATGAGGTTGGCTGCCCTGCATCGTCTGCTGGCACTGGGTGCATTGCTTCTGGCTCCGCTGGCCGGAGTGCAGGCCGGCGAGGTGGAGAACCTGCGCCTGTGGGCGGCCCCTGACCATGCGCGGCTGGTCTTCGACCTGGCCTCGCCCACCCGGGCCGAGGTGTTCTCCCTCGACAATCCGCGCCGCCTGGTGATCGATCTGGACGATAGCCGCATGGGGGCCGATCTCGACGGCCTCGACCTGACCGGCAGCGCCATCAGTCGCATCCGTTCCGGCGTGCGGGATGGCAGCGGTCTGCGCGTGGTGCTCGACCTCGAGCGCGAGGTGGACCCGCGGCACTTCTCCCTGGCGCCCAACGACCAGTACGGCCACCGTCTGGTGGTGGACCTCGAGTACCCCGGTGAGAGCGCGGTGGAGGATCCCATCGACCCCATCGAGGCGATGATCCGCGAGCAGGAGATCGCCGCCAAGCGTGCCCAGGCCCAGGCCGATCTCGGCGGGGCGGCCGCGGTGCCAGGGCCCGAGGCGCCGGTGCAGCGTGCCCAGCCCCATCCCCGGCGCGATATCATCATCGCCATCGATGCCGGTCACGGTGGCGAGGACCCGGGTGCCATCGGCCCCGCGGGGACCCGCGAGAAGGACGTGGTGCTGCAGATCGCCAAGCGCCTCCAGCAACGGGTCAACGCCACCGAGGGCTTTCGCGCGGTGATGATCCGTGACAGCGATTACTATGTGGGGCTGCGCCAGCGTACGCGCATCGCCCGCGAGCAGAAGGCGGACTTCTTCGTCTCCATTCACGCCGATGCCTTCAACAGCCCTCGCCCCAACGGCAGCTCGGTCTACGCGCTCTCCCAGCGCGGGGCTACCTCCGAGACCGCCCAGTGGCTGGCCGAGAGCGAGAACCAGGCCGACCTGATCGGCGGTGTGGACGGCAACCTGTCGCTCAAGGACAAGGACGAGGTGCTGCGCGGCGTGCTGCTCGACCTGACCATGACCGCGACGCTCAACGACTCCCTCTCCATCGGTGGGCAGGTGCTGGACCGCATGGGGCGCGTCAATCGCCTGCACAAGTCGCGGGTGGAGCAGGCCGGCTTCGTGGTGCTCAAGTCACCGGATATTCCCTCGCTGCTGGTCGAGACCGGTTTCATCTCCAATCCCGAGGAGGAGCGGCGCCTGCGCGATTCGGGCCACCAGGAGAAGATGGCCCGGGCCATCTTCGCCGGCCTGGAGGAGCATTTCCGCACCAACCCGCCACCGGCCAGCCTGCTGGCGTGGCAGCGCGACAACGGGCGGAGTACCGCCGGCAACGAGTACCGCATCCAGCCGGGGGACACCCTCTCCGAGATCGCCTCGCGCCACAACGTACCGGTGGGCCGCCTCAAGCAGGCCAACGAGCTCAATGGCGACGTGATCCGGGTCGGCCAGGTACTGCGCATCCCCCGTTCATGACGTCCCCTGGAGCCCTATGACCGAACAGCGTCGTATCCGGATTCTCGATCCGCGCCTGGCCAACCAGATCGCCGCCGGCGAGGTGGTCGAGCGGCCCGCCTCGGTGGTCAAGGAGCTGGTGGAGAACGCCATCGATGCCGGCAGCTCGCGCATCGAGGTGGAGCTGGAGGCCGGCGGTGCCCGGTTGATCCGGGTGCGCGACGACGGCAGCGGCATCGGTGAGGATGACCTGCCGCTGGCGCTTTCGCGCCACGCCACCAGCAAGATCGTGTCCCTGGAGGAGCTCGAGGGGGTGGCGAGCCTGGGCTTTCGCGGCGAGGCGCTGGCCTCGATCAGTTCGGTGTCGCGCCTGGAGCTGGTCTCCAACCCCGCGGAGGACCCCACCGCCGGATGGCGGGTGGTGGCGGAGGGCCGCAACATGGAGCCCCGCGTCTCCCCGGCGCCGCACCCCCGTGGCACCTCGGTGACGGTGCGTGACCTGTTCTTCAATACGCCGGCGCGGCGCAAGTTCCTGCGCACCGAGAAGACCGAGTTCGGCCACGTCGAGGAGGCCTTCCGCCGTCAGGCGCTGTCGCGCTACGACATCGGCTGGACCCTGCGCCATAACCACAAGACCGTCCATCAGCTGCGCCCGGGGGAAGACATGGCCAGCCGCGAGCGGCGCATCGCCGCGCTGCTCGGCAAGGCGTTCCTCGAACACGCCCTGCATCTGGACCTCGAGGCCTCGGGCCTGCGCCTGTGGGGCTGGGTCGGCCTGCCCACCCACTCCCGGGCCCAGGCCGACCAGCAGTACTTCTTCGTCAACGGCCGCGTGGTGCGCGACCGCCTGGTGGCCCACGCCGTGCGCCAGGCCTACCGTGACGTGCTCTTCCACGGCCGCCACCCGGTGTTCGTCCTCTACCTGGAGGTCGACCCGTCGGTGGTGGATGTCAATGTCCACCCCACCAAGCATGAGGTGCGCTTCCGCGACGGGCGCCTGGTCCACGACTTCCTCTTCTCCAGCCTGCACCGGGCGCTCGGTGAGGCTCGTGCCGGCCAACCGGGGGTTGGGCCTGGCGAAGAGTCCGACGAAGGCGGCGACCAGGGATCCAGCGGGAGCAGCGAGGCGGGTGCCGCGCCGCAGCGGGTGGCCGAGTCTGCCGGGCGCTGGCAGCAGCAGCCCATGTCGCTGCCGAATCGCGAGGAGGAGGGCAAGGTGACGCCCGACAGGGTGCGGGCCTTCATGGAGGGCTATCGCAACCTGCATCCCGATCACGAGGAGACCCTGCTAACGCCGCAGCCCGCGGCGCCCGGCGCCGGTGGTGCCGCGGCCGACCTGGCCGTGGCCGAGCGCCAGGCCAAGCAGACCACGCCACACGCGCCGCTGCCCGAGCAGGACGACACCCGGGCGCCGCCGCTGGGCTATGCCGTGGCACAGCTGCACGGGGTCTATATCCTCTCCCAGAGCGAGCGTGGCCTGATCCTGGTGGACATGCATGCCGCCCACGAGCGTATCGTCTACGAACGCATGAAGACCCAGGTCCATGGCGGTCGCCTCGAGGCCCAGCCGCTGCTGGTGCCGGTCTCGCTGGCGGCCAGCCCCGCGGAGGTGGCCACCGCGGAGAGCGAGCGCGAGGCCTTTGCCCGGCTGGGCGTCGAGCTCGATGTCGCCGGCCCCGAGACCCTGCTGGTGCGCCAGGTGCCGGCGCTGCTGGCCGATGCCGACGTGGAACCGCTGGTACGCGAGATGCTCGCCGACCTCGAGCGCTACGGGCGCTCCGACCGCCTCGAGGCACATATCAACGAGCTGCTCTCCAGCATGGCCTGCCACGGCAGCGTGCGTGCCAACCGCCGCCTGACCCTGGCGGAGATGAATGCCCTGCTGCGCGACATGGAGCGCACCGAACGCAGCGGTCAGTGCAACCACGGCCGCCCCACCTGGACCGAGATGAGCATGAAGCAGCTCGACCACCTCTTCATGCGGGGGCAGTAGGCCCATGATCGATAAGCGCCCCCCCGCGATCCTGCTGGTGGGTCCCACCGCCGCCGGCAAGACCGACCTCGCCATCGAGCTCCATGAACGCCTGGGCGTGGAGCTGATCAGCGTCGACTCGGCCATGGTCTACCGTGGCATGGACATCGGCAGCGCCAAGCCTTCGGCGCAGGAGCTGGCCCGCGCGCCGCACCGGCTGATCGATATCCGCGATCCTGCCGATCCCTACTCGGCGGCGGAGTTTCGCGAGGACGCCCTGCGTGAGATGCGCGAGATCAGTGCCGCCGGCCGGGTGCCGCTGCTGGTGGGCGGCACCATGATGTACCTCAAGCAGCTGCTGCATGGCGTGGCCAACCTGCCGAGTTCCGACCCGACGGTGCGCGCCGAGCTCGAGGCCGAGCTTGCTGCCCGCGGCATGGCCGCCCTGCATCAGGAGCTTGGCCGCGTCGACCCGGGCTCGGCGGCGCGAATCCACCCCAGCGACCCCCAGCGGCTGCTGCGCGCCCTGGAGGTCTTTCGCATCAGCGGGCGGACCCTCAGCGAACTGTGGGCCGAACAGCGCCCGGAAACCTTTCCCTGGCGTACGCTGTCGATAGGGCTCGCGCCGGGCGAACGGCGCGTGCTGCACGAGCGTATCGCCACACGCTTTGCGGCCATGATCGAGGGTGGCCTGATCGAGGAGGTCGACGCCCTGCGGTCGCGCGGCGATTTGACGCCGGCGCTGCCCTCGATGAAAAGCGTAGGGTATCGTCAGGTATGGGAGTACCTCGACGGCGAGGTCGACCGCGCCGGTCTCGAGCAGCGCGGCATCGTGGCGACCCGGCAGCTGGCCAAGCGGCAGCTGACCTGGATGCGCAGCTGGGAGGCGCTGCACTGGGTGGATACCCTGGGCGACGACCCCCTGGCGGAGGTGTTGAAACTCGTGCGCCATTTCGGCACTTAGCGTAAGATACGGTGTTTCCTAGGCCGCTGGCCGGGCCGCTTGAAAAGGCCCCCGAAAACCCCAATACCCCAACCCCAGAGACACATCCAGGGAGAGAAAAAATGTCCAAAGGGCAGTCGCTTCAAGATCCGTACCTGAACATCCTGCGCAAGGAGCGTATCCCGGTATCGATCTTCCTGGTCAACGGCATCAAGCTGCAGGGCCAGATCGAGTCCTTCGACCAGTTCGTCATCCTGCTGCGCAACACCGTCAGCCAGATGGTCTACAAGCACGCCATTTCCACCGTGGTCCCGTCGCGCAACGTGCGACTGCCGGCCCAGGATCCTGCCGCGCCGCAGGAAGATGAGTGAGGTAGTGATTGTTTTTTGAACGCCCCGACGCCGGTGAGACGGCGGTACTCGTCCATATGGACTTCCAGGACGAAAAGGAGCGCGAGGATCCGGGTGAACTCCTGGAGCTCGTGCGTTCGGCCGGCGCCGTGCCGGCCACCCTGCTGACCGGCAGCCGCAAGCGTCCCGACTCGCGCACCTTCGTGGGCTCCGGCAAGCTCGAGGAGCTGCGCGAGGCGCTCAGCGTCCATGGCGCCGAGCTGGTGATCTTCAATCATGGCCTGAGCCCCTCCCAGCAGCGTAACCTCGAGCGCGAGCTCAAGTGTCGCGTGATCGATCGCACCGGCCTGATCCTCGATATCTTCGCCCAGCGGGCGCGTACCCACGAGGGCAAGCTGCAGGTGGAGCTGGCCCAGCTGGAGTACATGTCGACCCGCCTGGTGCGGGGCTGGACCCACCTGGAGCGCCAGAAGGGCGGTATCGGCCTGCGCGGTCCCGGCGAGACCCAGCTGGAGACCGACCGGCGGTTGCTGCGTGGGCGTATCAAGGCGATCCACAAGCGCCTCGACAAGGTGCGTACCCAGCGCGACCAGAACCGCCGCTCCCGGGCCCGCGCCGAGATTCCCAGTGTCTCGCTGGTGGGCTATACCAACGCCGGCAAGTCAACGCTGTTCAACGCGCTTACCGAATCGAAGGTCTATGCGGCCGACCAGCTCTTCGCTACCCTCGACCCGACGCTGCGGCGCCTGGAGATCGAGGATGTGGGGCCGGTGGTGATGGCCGATACCGTAGGCTTCATCCGCCACCTGCCGCACAAGCTGGTGGAGGCCTTCCAGGCGACCCTGCAGGAGGCCGCCGAGGCCAGCCTGCTGGTTCACGTCATCGACGCCGCCGATCCCGACCGCGAGCTCAATGTGGAGCAGGTCGAGACGGTGCTCGACGAGATCGGCGCCCTGGAGGTGCCGACGCTCAAGGTGATGAACAAGATCGACCTGCTCGACAGCGCACCGCGTATCGAGCGCGACGGCGAGGGGCGCCCCGAGGTAGTGTGGCTCTCGGCCCGCGAGGGCAGGGGGCTCGAGCTGCTGGAGCAGGCGCTCTCGGAGTGTCTGGCCGATGATGTCATCGATTTCGCGCTGACCCTGGAGCCCGAGCAGGGTCGCCTGCGCGCCGGCCTGCACGAGCTGGGCGCGGTGCGCGAGGAGCGCTTCGCCGAGGATGGCCAGACACACCTGCAGGTGCGGCTGCCGCGCCGCGACTTCCTGCAGTTGATGGCGCGGCTCGGCGAGCGGGCCGAAGACTACCTGCCGGCGTCGCTGAGCGAGCGTGAGGCGTGGGAGGAGACCCCCTAGACGGGGCATGAACAAGACAGGATCGCAACCGAGGCCCCGGCCGGCATCTCCGGTCGGGGCAGCAACGCATAGTGGAGAAGACCTATGGCCTGGAATGAGCCTGGTGGTGGTGGCAACCAGCACGACCCCTGGAGTGGGGGTGGTCGTCGCGGCGGCGGTAACGGCGGCGGAGGCAAGGGCGGTGGCAATCAGCCGCCGGACCTGGACGAGGCCCTGAAGAAGTTTCAGGACAAGCTCAACGGCATGCTGGGTGGCCGCGGGGGCAAGAAGGGCGGATCCGGCGGCAAGGGCGGCGGTGGCAAGCCGCGCAATGCCTTCACCCTGCCGGGCCTGCTGATCGTGGTGGCCCTGGCCATCTGGGCGGCCTCGGGCTTCTACCTGGTCGACCAGTCCGAGCGCGGTGTCGTGTTGCGCTTCGGCAAGTTCCAGGAAGTCGTCACGCCGGGCCTGCAGTGGAATCCGCCGCTGATCGATGACGTGCGCATGGTCAACGTGACCCGGGTACGCTCGCTGACCCAGACTCAGTCGATGCTGACTCGCGACGAGAATATCGTCGAGGTCGAGATCTCGGCCCAGTATCAGGTCTCCGATCCGCGTGACTTCGTGCTCAACGTGCGCAACCCGCAGCTCTCCATCGAGAACGCCCTGGACAGTGCCCTGCGCCACGTGGTCGGCGGCACCGACATGATCGATATCCTGACCTCCGGTCGCGAGATCCTCGGTAGCTCGGTGGCCAGTCGCCTGCAGTCCTACCAGGACAGCTACGGCACCGGCATTCGCCTGCAGACCATCAACATCGAGTCCACCTCGGCGCCGGACCAGGTCATCGATGCCTTCGACGATGTCATCCGCGCCCGCGAGGATCGCCAGCGCACCATCAACCAGGGCATGGCCTACGCCAACGCCATCATCCCCGAGGCCCAGGGCCAGGCGCAGCGCATTGTCGAGCAGGGCCAGGGCTATCGCGAATCGGTAGTCGCCGAGGCGCGTGGTCAGGCCAGCCGCTTCAGCGCCCTGCTTACCCAGTACGAGGATGCGCCGGCGATCATGCGTGAGCGCCTCTACCTCGATGCTGTCAGCGAAGTGTTCGGCAACACCTCCAAGGTGATGGTCGATGTCGCCAATGACGCGCCGCTGATGTACCTGCCCCTGGATCAGCTGGGCAGAAGCGGCAGCAGCAGCGCACAGCAGGGCGAAGAGGGCGAACTAGACCCGCGGGTGCTGGAGCGCCTGCGCGGCACCCAGGGCGCCTCGTCGTCTTCCGGCAACACCAGCAACAGCAGTAACACCGGTGGTATCCGCAGGGAGGGCCGCTAAATGATCAATAATCGTTCCCTGCTCATTGTCGGCGGCCTGGCGGCCGTCGCCTGGCTGGCCAGCAACAGCCTCTACGTGGTCGACGAGACCGAGCGTGCGGTCAAGCTGCGCTTCGGTGAGATCATCGAGGAGAACATCCAGCCCGGCCTGCACTTCAAGGTGCCGATCACCCAGACGGTGCGTACCTTCGATACCCGGCTGCTGACCCTGGATACCGAGCCCAGCCGCTACCTGACCCTGGAGCAGAAGGCGGTGATCGTCGACTCCTACGTCAAGTGGCAGGTGGTCAATCCGACCCAGTACTACGAGGCCACGGCGGGTGACGAGCTGATGGCCAGCCGGCTGATCCAGCCGCGGGTCGATGAGAGCCTGCGTAACGAGTTCGGTCGCCTCGACCTGCAGCAGATCATCGCCGAGCGTCGCGATGACCTGATGACCGGTCCCACCGAGGAGCTCGACCAGCTGCTGCGCGATGAGCTGGGGGTGGCCATCCGCGATATCCGCGTCAAGCGTATCGACCTCCCCGAGGATGTCTCCTCGGCGGTCTACGAGCGCATGCGCTCCGAGCGTGAGCGGGAGGCCCGCGAGTGGCGCGCCCAGGGTCAGGAGGAGGCCGAGCGCATCCGCGCCAACGCCGACCGCCGTCGGCAGGTGCTGCTGGCACAGGCCAACGAGCGTGCCGAGACCCTGCGCGGTGAGGGCGACGCCGAGGCGGCGGCCATCTTCGCCGAAGCCTATGGCAAGGATCAGGAGTTCTTCAGCTTCTGGCGCAGCCTGAACGCCTATCGCGACAGCTTCGCTGGCGATGACAACATGCTGGTGCTCGATCCCTCCAGCGAGTTCTTCCAGTACCTGAAGAGCCCCGCGCCAGGCGGCGGAGAGTAAACCATCCGGCCGGGCCTGCGGGCCCGGCCGGGGTTCATCCCCGGTGCAAACGTGGTAGACTCCTGACACCGGGCGAGGCCCGGTTTTTTTGTGGCCGTCTATCAACAAGACCGCGCCAGCCCGTCGCACGCCAGACGCTCGCCGGGCCACGGAAAAGCGTCTTTATCACGGCCATTCACTGCCTTGCAGGATGATTGACATGACCATCGCTGACCGCTGGCTGCTGCCCGACGGCATGGACGAAGTGCTGCCACCCCAGGCGAACCGCATGGAGGAGCTGCGTCGCGCGCTGCTCGATCTCTATCACCGCTGGGGTTACGACCAGGTGATGCCGCCCACCGCGGAGTTTCTCGATTCCCTGCTCACCGGCACCGGCTCCGACCTGGCGCTGCAGACCTTCAAGCTCACCGACCAGCTTACCGGCCGCATGATGGGCATCAGCGCCGACGTCACCCCCCAGGTGGCGCGCATGGATGCCCACTCACTCAAGCGCCAGGGCCCGGTGCGGCTCTGCTACTGCACCAACGTGCTGCGCGCCACTCCCGACCAGCACCAGGGCGGCCGCAGCCCGGTGCAGGTGGGGGTGGAACTGTTTGGCCATGCCGGCCTCGAGGCTGACCAGGAGATACTCAACCTGGCGTTGGCCTCGCTGTCCGCCGCTGGGGCCGGGGAGATCCACCTGGCGCTGGGCCATATCGGCATCTATCGCAGCCTGGTGGAGGCCTCGGGCCTCGAAGGCGACGCCGAGCGAGCGATGTTCGAGGCCCTGGAGCTGAAGTCGCCGGGTGAGCTGGCAGCCCGCGTCGAGTCGAGCATCGATGATCCGGCACTGGCCGAGATGTTCATGGCGCTCGGGCGACTGCACGGCGGCGTCGAGGTGCTGGACGAGGCCCGTGAGGCCTTCGCCGAGGCGCCTGCCGCCGTGGGCGCCGCCCTGGAGCAGCTGCGCGCGCTGCTGCGCGGCGTGCTGGCCGCCCATCCCGAGGTATCGCTTTACCTCGACCTCGGCGAGCTACGCGGCTATGCCTACCATACCGGCATGATGTTCGCGGCCTATGTGCCCGGCTACGGCCAGGCACTGGCCAAGGGCGGCCGCTATGATGACACCGGTCGCGCCTTCGGTCGGGCACGTCCGGCCACCGGCTTCTCCATGGACCTCAAGCAGCTGGCCACGCTCGCCCTCGCCGAGCCTCCCCGTGACGGCATCTGGGCACCTGCCGAGGGAGAGGGGTTGGTCGAGACCGTGATGGCGCTGCGCGCCCGGGGCGAGCGGGTGGTGCAGGCGTTGCCGGGACAACGCACCGGACCCGAGGAACACCGCTGCGATCGGCAGCTGGTGCTTCGCGCTGGCCACTGGCAGGCCGTGACACTGTAGACTGGGATACCAACTTGGCGCGACGGCCCGCCGCCGCGCGGCAACGAGAGACGAGAGAGCAATGGGCAAGAACGTAGTCGTACTGGGCACCCAGTGGGGTGACGAGGGCAAGGGCAAGGTCGTCGACCTGCTGACGGAATCCGCCGATGCAGTGGTGCGTTTTCAGGGCGGTCACAACGCCGGCCACACCCTGGTGCTCGACGGGGAGAAGACCGTCCTTCACCTGATTCCCTCAGGCATCCTGTGGCCCGGCAAGATGTGTGTCATCGGCAACGGCGTGGTGCTGTCACCCGAGGCGCTGATCAAGGAGATCCGCGAGCTGGAGGCCAAGGGGGTGCCGGTGCGTGACCGCCTGCGCCTGTCGCCGGCCTGCCCGCTGATCCTGCCCTATCACGTGCGCCTCGACCAGGCCCGCGAGAAGGCCCGCGGTGTGGCCAAGATCGGCACCACCGGGCGCGGTATCGGCCCGGCCTACGAGGACAAGGTGGCGCGTCGCGGCCTGCGCCTGGGTGACATGCTCCACCGCGAGCGTTTCGCCTCCAAGCTCGGCGAGGTGCTGGACTACCACAACTTCGTGCTGGTCAACTACCACGGCGAGCCGCCGGTAGACTTCCAGGAGGTCCTCGACAGCGCCATGCAGATGGCCGAGGAGCTGCGTCCCATGGTGGCCGATACCGTGGGCCTGGTGCATGGCGTGCGTCGCGCCGGCGAGAATATCCTCTTCGAGGGCGCCCAGGGCTCGCTGCTGGATATCGACCACGGCACCTATCCCTTCGTGACCAGCTCCAACACCACCGCCGGCGGCACCGCCACCGGTTCCGGTGTCGGTCCGCTTTACCTGGACTACGTGCTGGGCATCACCAAGGCCTACACTACCCGCGTCGGCTCCGGACCCTTCCCCACCGAGCTGTTCGATGACCACGGTCGTCACCTGGCCGAGAAGGGTCACGAGTTCGGCGCCACCACCGGCCGCCCGCGCCGCTGTGGCTGGTTCGATGCCGTGGCCCTGCGCCATGCCGTGCAGATCAACTCCGTCTCGGGCATCTGCCTGACCAAGCTCGATGTCCTCGACGGCCTGGAGAACATCCGCGTCTGCATCGGCTACCGCAGCAAGGATGGTGAGGTGCTGGATACCCCGGTGGACTCCGAGGGCTATGAAGCCATCGAGCCGCTCTACGAGGACCTCCCGGGCTGGAGCGAGTCGACCCTGGGTGCCAAGCGCGTCGAGGACCTGCCGGCCAACGCCCGCTCCTACATCAGCTTCCTGGAAGAGAAGGTGGGCGTGAGCATCGATATCATCTCCACCGGGCCGGATCGCAACGAGACCATCGTGCTGCGCAATCCCTTCGACGGCTGAGCGAGAGCTCTCCCGGTAGACACCGTCCCGTTATCCACAGCAGGCCTCGCGCGAGCGGGGCCTGCTGCGTTCGGGGAGTGGTCAGTAGTCGATGCCGCGGCGCGCCTGTACGCCCGCATTGAAGGCGTGGCGCACTTCCTGCATCTCGGTCACGGTATCGGCCATCTCGAGCAGCTCGCGGTGGGCATTGCGCCCGGTGACGATCACGCTCTGCTCGGCGGGACGGTTCTCGATGGCGCGCCGCACGGTGTCGATGTCGAGGTAGCCGAACTTGAGCATGTAGGTGATCTCGTCGAGTACCACCAGGTAGACATCGGGGTCGACCAGCATGCGCTCCGCCTCGGCCCACACCTCGCGGCAGGCGGCGGTATCGGCCTCGCGGTTCTGGGTCTCCCAGGTGAAGCCGGTACCCATGATGGCGACCTCGAGGTTGGGGTCCTCGACCAGCCGCTCGCGCTCGCCGCACTCCCACTGTCCCTTGATGAACTGGATTACCCCGACCCGGTAGCCATAACCCAGTGCGCGGGTCACGGTGCCCCAGGCGGCGGTGGTCTTGCCCTTGCCGTTGCCGGTGAACACCAGCAGCAGGCCGCGCTGTTCGGTGGCGGCGGCGACCTTCTCGTCGACGTGGGCCTTGAGTTTCTGCATCGACTTCTTGTGGCGGGTATCGCGATCGCTCATCGGGGCTCCATATGCTGTACAAGGCTTGTAGAGGAAGGCGACAGCATACGCGAGCCGTGGCCCGGCGTCAGCTCCCCTGGCGTACCCGTGCCTCCATGCGTGACAGGAATACCGCCATGATGCGCTCATAGAGACCCCGACCGAGCACGGCATCCTCGATGCCGGCATCGATATTGGGGTTGTCGTTGACCTCGATCACCACCACCCGGTCACCGGCCTGCTTGAGGTCGACGCCATACAGGCCGTCGCCGATCAGCCGGCAGGCCTTGAGGGCCGCCCTGATCACCGCTGGCGGCACCTCCTCCGGGGTATGGGTGGTGAAGCCGCCGCTCCTCACCCCGGCAGCGGAGTGGTCGTAGATCTGCCAGTGCCCGCGGGCCATGTAGTAGCGGCTGGCGAAGAGCACCTGGCCATCGAGCACGCCGATGCGCCAGTCGTATTCGGTGGGCAGCCACTCCTGGAGCAGCAGCAGGGCCGAGTCGTGGAACAGGCGGGCCGCCTGGTGTTCCAGCTGGGCCAGCTCGGTGACCTTGACCACGCCGCGGGAGAACGAGCCGTCGGGGACCTTGAGAACCAGCGGGAAGTCGAGGCCGTCGAGGCGTTCGGCCAGCGGGCGACGGTCGCCGCGCTTGAGCAGTACGCCCTCCGGTGCCGGCACCCCGCGGGCGCGCAGCAGGGCGTGCAGGTAGACCTTGTTGGTGCAGCGCAGGATATCCCGTGGCGAGTCGATCACCACCAGCCCCTCGTGTTCGGCACGGCGCGCCATGCGATAGGTGTGGTGGTCCAGGGCGGTGGTCTCGCGAATGAACAGGGCGTCGAACTCGGCGATTCGTCCGGCATCGCGGCGGGTGATCAACGAGACATCGATGCCGAGCCGGCGTCCGGCCCGGATGAAGGCCTTCAGCGCCCCGCGGTTGCTGGGGGGCAGCGTCTCCCCGGGGTCGACCAGGATCGCCAGGTCGAAGCGGTAGCGGCGTCGCGCCTTGGGCGTGCGCCAGACCTTGCGGGAGTGGCGGTTGAGGGAGCTGGCGAAGAGGTCCTGCTCCGCGGGTGCCAGGTCGCGCAGGCGCAGCGGCTTGAGGCGGGAAAGCCGCCACTGGTCGTGGCGGCGCACCAGTCGGGCCTCCAGCAGGGGGCAGGGCAGGCGTTCGAAGAGCTTGCGTGCCAGGCGCTCGAGGCCGGGTTGGTGACACTCGCCGAACAGCACGCGCAGGGTCACGGCATCGCCGGAAAGCCGGCCGCGCCGTGCCAGTTCGCCGAGCAGCGGGGTCAGGGTATCGAGCTGCAGGTCGATCAGCGCCTTGCGCGACAGCTCGTTGAGCGTTTCCACCGTGGGCAGCACCCGCTGGCCGCGGGCCTGGGCCAGCAGCGACACATAGTAGCCGGTGCCCAGGTAGTCGAGCTCACCGCACAGGTTGATCACATGGGTGGTGCGTTCGCTTTCGGTGCCGCTGCGGTGGCGGCGGTCCAGCGAAAGGTAGTCGTCGGCGCTGATCAGGTCTTCACTGGGGTAGTAGGGCTGCCAGTCGGCGAGGCGGTCGACGACGATTCGCAAGGGGCACATGGTGGCGGCTACCGGATAGGGAGGAGGGCGGCCGGGGCGGGCCGAACTGTGGCCAGAATGCGCCTGGCTCGCGACCACGGCAAGGCGGATGCTGAGTGAAAATATTTCATGCTCCTGCCTCGCTGACATCGGCTCCGAGCACGCTCAGAATCGGCCGGGTACCCTCTGGAGAGCCCCATGACCATTCAGCTGCGTCGGGCCACCGGCCACGACCTCGACGCCCTCTTTCGCCTGGAGCAGAGCGCCTTTACCGGCGACCGCTTCTCCCGCCGCCAGCTCTGGCACCTGCTCAACCGAGCCCATGCCGAGACCTGGGTGCTGGAGCGCGACGCCGAGGCGCTCACCCCGGTGCGGCTGCTGGGCTACGGTACCCTGCTGTTCCGTCACGGCAGTACCCGCGCCCGGCTCTACTCCTTCTGTGTGCACCCGGAGTTCCGCGGCTCGGGCCTGGGGCGTCAACTGCTCGAAGCCCTGGAAGGGGCGACCCGGGGGCGAGACTGCACCCGCCTGGGGCTCGAGGTGCGCGCCGACAACCGTGCGGCGCTGGCGCTCTACCGGCGCATGGGGTTTCGGCTCGAGCGCTGGTTGCCGGAGTATTACCAGGATGGCTGCGCCGCCTGGCAGATGGTAAAGGCGCTGGAGCCTGCGGCGCCGGGGGCTCAGGGCTGTTAGAATCCCTGGATCCTTCCCCCATTGCCAGGAGCCGTCATGCCCTCTTTCGATATCGTCTCCGAGTTCGACAAGCACGAAGCCAGCAACACCGTGGATCAGGCCAACCGCGAGGTCCAGTCGCGCTTCGATTTCAAGGGCGTCGATGCCAGCTTCGCGCTCGAGGGTGAGAGCGTGAAGCTCGAGGCCGAGGTGGACTTCCAGCTCAAGCAGATGCTCGACGTGCTGCGCAACAAGCTGATCGGCCGTGGCATCGATGCGCGCTGCCTCGATATCCAGGAACCGGTGCTCTCCGGGGTGCGTGCCCGCCAGGAGGCGCACCTCAAGCAGGGCCTCGAGCAGAAGGAGGCCAAGGACATCGTCAAGCGCATCAAGGACAGCAAGCTCAAGGTGCAGGCGCAGATCCAGGGCGAGAAGGTGCGCGTCACCGGCAAGAAGCGCGACGACCTCCAGGCAGTGATGGCTCTGCTGCGCGGTGAGCAGGGCCCCGATCTGCCGCTGCAGTTCGACAACTTCCGCGACTGACCCGCGCGCTTCGGGGCATCGAGGGGCCGCGAAAGCGGTCCGCTCGATGCCGTTGGCGCGGAGCCCATGGCCTTCATAGGGGATGGCGATTGGCGTGCCGTGCTTGGCTGGTCTTCAATGAAGGACGAGACGTCGTCGGAGGCTGTGTCATGTCATCCATCCCCCGCCTGGCCTTCCTGATGATCGCCTGGCTGAGTTTTGGCCTCGGCGTGATCGGGGTCTTCGTGCCGCTCATGCCCACCACCTGCTTCATGCTGCTGGCGGTATGGTCTGCCTCGAAGGCGTCGCCGGGCTTCGCCCGCTGGATCCGTGAGCATCCGCGCTTCGGCTCCGCGGTGCTGGCCTGGGAGGGCGAGCGTGCCATCCCGCGCCACGCCAAGCAGCTGGCCGCCGGCATGCTGGCCCTTTCCATGCTGGTGCTGGCGCTGACCGTCAGCCTGCTGTGGCTCAAGCTCGCGCTGATCGGCGGCCTTGCCCTGCTTGGGGCCTGGATCGTCACCCGGCCGGAGCCGGCCCTGTGAGGGTGCTTTGAGCTCGGGGGGCGCGGCGCCGTACAATGGTCGCAATTCTCGACAGGAGCACCACGCATGTCCGATCCCCAGGCGACCTACCTGAGCGATTACCGTCCCCCCGCCTACCGCGTCACCCATGCCGACCTCACCTTCGACCTCGATCCCGCCGCCACGCGGGTCAAGGCACGCCTGCACCTGGCGCGTCACCCCGAGCGTGAGCCGGGTGAGCCGCTGGTGCTCGACGGTGAAGGGCTGTCCCTCAAGGCCATCGCCCTCGACGGCGAGCCGCTGGAGGCGGACGAGTATGCGGTAGACGACAAGCACCTGACGGTGCACCGGGTGCCCGAGGCGTTCCACCTCGACACCGAGGTGGAGATCGCTCCCGAGGCCAACACCGCCCTGGAGGGGCTCTACCTCTCCAACGGCATGTACTGCACCCAGTGCGAGGCCGAGGGCTTCCGGCGCATCACCTTCTACCCGGACCGCCCGGACGTCATGGCGACCTTCTCCACCACGGTGATCGGTGGTACCGGCGAGCCGGTGCTGCTTTCCAACGGCAATCCGGTGGAACGCGGCGAGTTGCCGGGTGGCCGCCACTTCGTCACCTGGGAGGACCCGCATCCCAAGCCCAGCTACCTGTTCGCCCTGGTGGCCGGCGACCTCAAGAAGGTCGAGGATGCCTTCACCACCGCCAGCGGGCGCGAGGTGACCCTGCAGATCTGGGTCGAGGAGGAGAACCTCGACAAGACCGATCACGCCATGGCCTCGCTGAAGCGCGCCATGCGCTGGGACGAGCAGGCCTACGGCCGCGAGTACGACCTCGATCTGTTCATGATCGTGGCGGTCAACGACTTCAACATGGGCGCCATGGAGAACAAGGGGCTCAACATCTTCAACTCGGCGGCGGTGCTGACCCATCCCCACACCGCCACCGACGCCACCTTCCAGCGGGTCGAGAGCATCGTCGCCCACGAGTACTTCCACAACTGGTCGGGCAACCGCGTCACCTGTCGCGACTGGTTCCAGCTCTCCCTGAAGGAGGGCTTCACGGTGTTCCGTGACCAGTGCTTCTCCGCCGATACCAACTCCCCGGCGGTCAAGCGCATCGAGGACGTCGCCTTCTTCCGCACCGCCCAGTTCGCCGAGGATGCCGGCCCTACCGCGCATCCGGTGCGCCCCGACCACTACATCGAGATCGGCAACTTCTACACCCTGACCATCTACGAGAAGGGGGCCGAGGTGGTGCGCATGCTCGCCAACCTGGTGGGCGAGGCAGCCTTCCGACGTGGCAGCGACCGCTACTTCGAGCGCTTCGACGGTCAGGCGGTGACCATCGAGGACTTCGTCGACTGCATGGCCGAGGCCTCGGGACTGGACCTTTCCCAGTTCATGCACTGGTACTCCCAGTCCGGTACCCCGGAGATCGATGCCTTCGGCGAGTATGACTACGCCAGGGCCGAGTATCGCCTGATCCTGCGCCAGCGCACTCCGGCGACCCCCGACCAGCTCGACAAGCAGCCGCTGCACATCCCGGTGCGCCTGGGCCTGGTGGGTACCAAGAGCGGCCGTGACCTGCCGCTGACCCTGGATGGCGAAACGCTGGGGAGCGACGCCGTGATCCACCTGCGCGAGGCGGAGCAGGAGTTCCTGTTCACCGACGTCTCCGAGGCCCCGGTGCCCTCGCTGCTGCGCGGCTTCTCGGCGCCGGTCAAATTGCGCTTCCCCTATGGCCGCGAGGACCTGGCCTTCCTGCTGGCCAACGACTCCGATGGCTTCAACCGCTGGGATGCCGGCCAGCGCCTGGCCATGCTGGCCCTGGACGACCTGATCGCCGCGCACCGCAACGGTGTCGAGAAGGTGATGGATCCGCGGGTCACCGAGGCCTTCCGTGGCCTGCTGGAGGGGGAGCCCGAGGACCGCGCGGTGCTTGCCGAGATGATCACCCTGCCCAGCGAGGCCTACATCGCCGAGCAGCAGCCACTGGTGGACGTCGACGCCATCCACGCCGCCCGGGAGTTCATGCGTCGCGGGCTGGCCACCGCGCTGCGGGATGACTTCCTGCGCGTCTACCGCGAGAACCAGGACGACAGCCCCTATGCGCCCACGCCGGAGCAGATCGCCCGGCGCAGCCTGAAGAACGTGGCGCTCGCCTATCTCATGGCCATCGAGGACGAGGACGGCGTGCAGCTGGCCCGCGAGCAGTTCGAGGCCGACCACAACATGACCGACGTGCGCCATGCCCTGACCCTGCTGACCCACAGCAGTCGCGACGAGCTCAGCGAGCCGGCGCTCAAGGCCTTCGGCGAGAAGTGGGCCCATGACCCGCTGGTGATGGACCAGTGGTTTGCGATCCAGGTGTCACGCCCGCAACCCGACGTGCTCGAGCGGGTGAAGTTCCTGATGCAGCACCCGGCCTTCTCGCTGAAGAACCCCAACAAGGTGCGCGCACTGATCGGCACCTTCGCCGGCCAGAACCGGGTCAACTTCCACCGTATCGACGGCGCGGGCTACCGCCTGCTGGCCGACACCGTGATCGAGCTCAACCGCCTCAACCCGGAGATCGCCGCACGGCTGATCACCCCGCTGACGCGCTGGGCGCGCTTCGACGAGGAGCGCCAAGAGCTGATGAAGGGCGAGCTCGAGCGCATCCGTGCCGAGGAGCTATCGCCCAATGTGTATGAGGTGGTGGAAAAGGCCCTGGCCTGAACCTCCGCGTCTTCAACGACAAGCGCCGCCCCTCGGGGCGGCGCTTTCACGTCGGGATGGCGGTCAATATATGAGCCAGCTCAATACAACAAAGCCCAGCAGCAGCCAGATCAGCGTAGCGACGATGGCGCGACGGGTCAGGGCCCGGAATGCCTTCCACAGCATCCACAGGCCGACCACCAGGATCAGCAGGCTGACGATGGAGGTGGAGATGCCCAGCGAACCGGCCAGCCCCTGGAGGAAGCCGCGGGCGGAGTCGCCGATATTGGCGAAGAAGCCGGTCAGCAGGTCGACGACGAAGCGGATGATCTCGCCGAGGGTCCTGCCGATCCAGGTGAAGAACTCTTCCATGTCAGGTTCCGTGGCAGTTCGAGAAGTAGCTCAAGGTAACCACGCCGGGAGCGATTGTCATCTTCGGGGTGCGGCATGAATTAGCCGAGCTGGCTTGAAACCGGCTCGATGCCTGACTCCTCGGCGGCGCTGTCGGCCAGGGCTCGGCCCGCCTCGTCATAGACATGGAAGACGGCGCTGGCACCCAACTCGCGGATCGGATCGATCTCCTCGGGAAACTCGACCACGGCGGTGATCTTTCCGGGGAACTGGCGCGACCGCAGCTGCTTTATGGCAAACAGGTTGCCTGCGTGATGCGGCATGGCCAGTACCACCATGTGCACATCGGGAGACATCAGCAGCTTGTCCCAGAAGTCGGAGTCGAGAGCGTCACCTTCCACCACGTTGAAGCCACGTTCCGTCAGCATCCTGACGCTGGCCGGGTTGCTGTCGATGCCGAGGATTCGTAGCCCGTATTCCTTCTGGAGGCGCTGGTAAACGCTGCGTCCGATGCGCCCCATGCCCAGCACTACTGCCTCGGCATCCCCCACCTCGATGGGGCGGTCGCTGGGTGTGAGTTGCATGGAGTCGCGTCCTGGCAGTCGCTTGGCCAACCAGCGATAGATTCCCTCGCTTACGGCGTTGATCATCGCCGAGAGGCCGAAGCTCAGTGCCACCGCCAGCGAGATGACCACCAGCCACTCTTCCGTCAGCAGCCCGCCGGAGACTGCGATGGCGCCCACGATGAGGCCGAATTCGGAATAGTTGGAGAGGCTCAGGGTGGCCAGAATCGAGGTGCGGTTGCGCATCGGGAAACGCATGAATACCAGCAGGTAGAGCAGGCTCTTGAGCGGCAGCAGCGCCAGCAGCAGCAGCGCCATGGCCAGGTGCGAGCTATCCGGCATGGCGGTGAGGCCGATGGCCAGGAAGAAGCCAACCAGCAGCAATTCCTTGATGTTGAACATCGAGCGAGCCAGGGTCTGAGCGGCTGGATGTGGGGCCAGCAGCAGCCCGATGATCAGGGCGCCGAGATCCCCCTTGACGCCGAGTGCTTCGAACAGGGAGTAGCCCAGCACCAGGGCGAGCAGCATGCCGAAGAGGATCTGCATCTCGCCATGACCGAGACGGTCCAGCAGTCGGCGCAGCAGCGGGGCGAGGGGGATCAACAGCACCAGGCCCAGCGCCCAGGGGCTCGGAAGCTTGCCAGTAGAGCCGGTGATGAAGAGCACCGCGAAGATGTCCTGCATGATCAGTACGCCGATGGCCAGGCGGCCATAGGCGGTCTGGGTCTCGCTGCGCTTCTCCAGCACCTTGATCACGAACACCGTGCTCGAGAAGGAGAAGGCGAAGCCAAGCAGCAGCAGTGTCTGCCACTGGCTGTCGGCCAGCAGGCTCAGTCCCCAGCCCTTGAACAGCGCCAGCAGACCGAAGAACAGCAGCGACGAGCCCAGCATATGCAGGGTGGCACCGCCCCAGACATCTCCGCGAAGCAGGGTGCGTACATCGAGCTTGAGGCCAATGGTGAACAGCAGCAGGGTGACCCCGATGTCGGAGATCAGCTCGAGCAGCGGTGTATTTTCATAGCCCAGGGCGTTGAGGGCGAAGCCGGCGACCAGGAAGCCCACCAAGGGGGGCAGGCGCAGGGCCAGGGCGGCAAACCCGCCGATGAAGGCGGCGAGAAGAAAGGCCGGTTCGATCATGGACGCTCCCTGTTCTATGCATCGTACGTGATGAGTAGTTTACGGAAGCCGGTGCTTGAATGGCATCGTTGCATGAGAAGGTTACCGCTCGAGGATGATTCAACCCCGCCGAGCGCTCCTGGCTGGCCCGCCGTGATCGCCATCGGCACCGTCTGCGGCTAAGGTTAGGCAAGGACGCCGGTGGTCGGCGTCGCCTGCATGCTACATGAGGACGCCATGGACCTTTCGCTGATCCTGCCTGTCGTGTTGCTGGTTGCCCTGCTGATCTATGCCGTCAGCATCTACAACCGCCTGGTGGCCCTGAAGAACCGCTTCCAGAATGCCTTTGCGCAGATCGAGGTGCAGCTCAAGCGGCGCCATGATCTGATCCCCAATCTGGTGGAGACCGCGCGGGCCTACATGGCCCACGAGCGCGAGACGCTCTCCGCGGTGACCGAGGCGCGCAATGCCGCCGAAGTCGGCCTGAAGCACGCCGCCGCCGCTCCCGGCAATGCCGCCGCCATGGCCGAGCTGGCCGGTGCCGAGGGAGCGTTGGGTGCCGCCCTGGGGCGCCTCAACGTGGTGATGGAGGCCTATCCGGATCTCAAGGCCTCGGAGAACATGCAACAGCTCTCCGAGACCCTGACCAGCACCGAGAATCGCGTCGCCTTCGCCCGCCAGGCCTTCAACGACGCCGTGATGCAGTACAACACCTACAAGCAGAGCTTCCCGCCGGTGATCCTGGCCGCCTCCTTCGGCCACAAGCAGGATGCCGCCCTGCTGGAGTTCGAGGACAGTGCGGAGATCCAGGCCGCGCCCCGCGTGAGCTTCTGAGCGGAGGCCCCGCATGGACTTCTTTACCGCCCAGGACCGTGCCCGGCGGCTCTCGGCTCGGCTGGTCCTGCTGTTGCTGCTCGCCGTCGTGCTCCTGGTGGTGCTGACCTGCGTGCTGGTGGCGCTGGCCGTGGTGGTGATGAACCCGGAGCGGATGGGCGCCGGTGACCCGCTGGCGGCGGCGCTGGAGCCCAGGCTCTTCGCCCTGGTGGCGGGTGGCGTGGTGGCCATCGTGGTGCTGGGTGGTCTGGTGCGCCACCTGCAGCTGCGTGTCGGCGGCTATGCGGTGGCCGAGGCCCTGGGCGGGCGCCCCCTGGCACTGGATACCCGGGATGAGGATGAGCGGCGCCTGCTCCATGTGGTGGAGGAGATGGCCATCGCCTCGGGGATGCCGGTGCCGGCGGTCTACCTTCTGGATGACGCCGCCATCAATGCCTTCGCCGCCGGGCATGACTCCCATGATGCCGTCATCGGCGTGACCCGCGGCGCCATCGAGCACTTCGACCGAGATCAGCTGCAGGGCGTCATTGCCCATGAGTTCAGCCATATCCTGCATGGCGACATGCGCCTCAACCTGCGCCTGGTGGCGCTGCTCCACGGCATTCTGGTGATCGGCCTGGCGGGCCGCTTCCTGCTGCGCGGGCTCGCCGGCGGCCGGCGTCGGGGTTCCCGGCGCGGCGGCCATGTGGCGATCATGGGCCTGGGGGTGGCGCTGATGGCGGTGGGCTACGCCGGTACCCTGTGCGGCAACCTGATCAAGGCGGCAGTAAGTCGCCAGCGCGAGTTCCTGGCCGATGCCAGCGCCGTGCAGTACACCCGCAACCCCGAAGGCATCGGCGGGGCCCTCCAGACCCTGGCCGCCTATCGCCTCGGCTCGCACCTGCTGGCGGCCAATGCCGCCGAGTTCAGCCATCTCTATTTCGGCAGTGGCGTGCGCAGCCTGAGCCGATTCACGGCGACCCACCCGCCGCTGGAGGCGCGCATCCGTCGCGTGCTGCCGCGGTGGGACGGCCGCCTGCCCGAGCCCTTCGCACCGACGCCCAGGGCCGCTCTTGAGCCTCCGTCCTCGCCGGCCACGCCCTCCCATGCCACTCCCCTCGGCGGGGCGGCACTGGCCGGGGCCGCACTGGGGGCCGCCCCGCCGAGGGGAGTGGCATGGGAG